>DDBV01000034.1 GCA_002335145.1 Patescibacteria group bacterium UBA2023 | reverse complement strand
GGAAAGTGTGCCATATGTTTTGTGTAGAAGCAAAGAAAAGAAAACGTGGACTCGAGCTCAAAAACGATATACTGGGAAACAAATCGTTTTTTCACCTGCCCGAGATGAATTCTACAAACGCGATCTATCGGTCCAAGCAACATTCCGCCCTTTTTTGGCTACGGCTCACGGCAACATTCCTCGTATCGGGAAGCATCGTATTGATTCTCTCGTATACTATCTGGCAGTCACTCCTATTGACTCTCGTCCTCGCGGGCATGACATTTCTTGGATGCTATGGATACAGGCGATTCTTTTATGATCGTTCGTATTTCATCGTCATGCCCGACCAGATCCGCATGGATATACGAAATGGATTATTTTCGCGTTACGATATGAGTATCCACTTCAATCAGGTCAAGGACATGGCGTACTCGAAAAATCATATCCTGCACTACGCATTTGGTTCCGGCACGCTTTTTGTACGGTCGAGTGCCGGAGCGGAGGGGAATTTCATTGCCAATGACATTCCGAATATCGAGCAGGTTTATTCGCTCGTAAATCGACTCTATGCCATGTCCCCGGAGGAACGGCGCAATATCCACAACATCAATGATGTCGACACCGCACCAACAAATGAATCGAACGAAGAGAAAATCGAACGAGTAAAACGAGAGCTCCTCAGGATACAGGGAATCAAGGAGGTCGCACTTCTCTCCGATTCCGACCGCCGCTCTATCTTCGAGCATGAGGAAGATCGAAATCACGGAGTCCACGAATGTCTCCGGCGCGATGTCGTATTCGTGGCGACACACGATGCAACGTTCCGCAATGCGGATGCTCCGATCGTACTCACACTCGGAAGCAAGACGATTTTTCCTCCCGTCTCGTTTCATGAGATACGCGAGAAGAATACCGTGTCGTCTTCCCCTGGAATTGATGTCCATACCTATCTCTCGAAGAAGTTTCCACACATGCACGAGTACGATGCGACACTCCTCATTGGCTTCAATCTGTAAAAAACGCCCGACCGGGCGTTTTTTTTTGATCGTATCGTATTGGTGCCGAAGAAGAGACTCGAACTCTCACGTCCTTGCGGACACAGGCGTCTGAAACCTGCGTGTCTACCATTCCACCACCTCGGCAAGGTGGCACGATTATGGCGAATTACCAATGGAAATCAAATCAAAATACTGTCCGAAATCCGAATCAAGAGCGCAGTAGTATCCTTGATTATTGATTCTTTTTCAGTATTATCGAAGCAATGAACGAGTAATGGTAAAAAAACGGAATCATGCGGCAGGTCGTCCATCAAGCAGGCAATGCGAATTGAGATATCTCGCGACGCGGCATCCTACGGCTCTGATGAGCTACTGTTTCATCGCTCATTTTGTGATCCTGCATGAATGCCGATGGCGTACTCAGGTGATCGGCTCCGACCAATGCAGCAGGAAAAAATGCGCCAAAATTCGATATGATCGATCCAGGGTGAGCCATGGAATCTATCACCCGTTTCCTGCAAGACGTATGGGACGGCGATGGAACAAAAGCGTTTTCGGAAATACGTCCGGACGAAGTTGCCAAGAAACTCACGCGAAACTCTATGGGTGCCGTTGTGGCGAATCTCAAGCGACTCTTGAGAGAAGCGGTCTCACGAGACCCGCGGATTCTCGCGCGCATAAAAAAAGACGAATGCAATCGAATCGTGAACGATATTCTCGATCTTTTCGGATCGGATTCTCTCTACGACTTCGTCCTCTCCGTGACAGAAAAATCGAACGCCTTAGGTGCCGCCGCATCGGCACGACAAGAATTGCTCGGTCCGGATAGGAGCCGCCTCGTTCACTACAACCAGGAATTCCCGGAGCTCTTCGATAGACAAGGAAACCAACGCGCGGGCTACCAACACCCATCCAAAATTTTCACGATCTTTCTCTTCTCCAAGATTCTCGGAAGACCCGTGTCAAAAAGTGATCTCATCGGACCGGAGGCTGTATCGCAATACCAAACACAGCGGATTGTTACGGCTCTCAGCGCACGGATAGAAGAACGCATGCGACTCGTGTACGAACGGTATTCCCTCGAAGCTCCTGCCATCACTGCCGGTGCCGCCACAGGAACGTTTTTGCCCGTAGCTGGGACGATCGGCGTGACAGTTGCTCCCGCAGTGATTGATCTCTTCGTGGCCGACTGGAGACCACGTGCTCTACAGCAGGCATACGAAAGCTGTCTTGAGACGATTGCCGAGATACGCGGGATTGCCCATAAAAACCGATCGTGATCGGAAACAAGTCGGCACCCGGAGGCTGAATCCACCATAGCCCGAATGGAGATTCTCTCGGTACGACTCGCGGCTCTCAGAGGCCTCTTGAACCAAGTAAACGTCTACAATTCTCTCGGATGAGACGAGGAGAAACTCGTGCACCAGGTCTACCGAGAGTACGAACTCTGCCTCGCAGCGATCCGATCTCCGGATCATGCTGGACGAAAGCTTCCGCCGTCACACGAGCAACTCCTCGTGATGAACCTAGAACTCATGATCTCGGAATGCCTCTTCCTTAACGGGAGCTTCTTCGGACACCTGCTCTCGAAAGTCACGGGCGTTGGGATACTCAAACTCTAAAAAAACTCCCTCGAAAACTGTAAGCAGGATTTATTATATTCCCACCCCGTCCTCCTCGATAGAGAGAGGCTTCTTCGTGTAGGAGATACAGAGCTTCCGGGCATTCCCCTCTCCGATGCTATACGTGGATATATCGGCGATATTCTTGGATGCGATATAGTCATGAACTTTTTTCCGCTCGTAGGGGGAGAGATTTTCTATGGCCGAATCGTGCCCTCGGGCAATGACCTCATCAATTTTTTTATCGACGAACCGAAAAAGTCGCTCATCCCGTGAATGAACGTAGTCGTTGATCTCGATATGCAATCGAACGGACGCTCCTATTTCTCGTTCCATCATACGGCCGAGCAGGTGAGCCGATGCTTCGAGATTCTTACCACGCTGTCCGATGAGCAAATTCGAGTCGGGCGTCCTGAGAGAGAGTCGGTAGATGCGCCGATCTTCATCCTCGGGGAAGAGCGATATATCCTCGACGACGACACCGAGACCGCCGTAGAAGCATCGAGCGATATCGGAGAGCTTGTCGAGCATAAGAAAATAAGACCGGAATATTTCGTCCAGTCTATACGGTATCAGGAAAAACGCAAGTCCTAGACCCGAAGCTGCAATACGAATATCTCGCGCCCAACGGTCTGATCCGGACGTCGGTAGAGGACCCCGCGACGGTTTGGTTCGCGCAAGCCATCGGGGAGTGGCGGGATTGAGACAAAGCCATGCCTCATGAATGCTTCGATACATCGCGAGGCTGAGACATCCGAACGCTCCACACGGAAGCATGGAAGAGAAACAACAATTCGCTTGGTCCAGCGCATTTGCCGGAGTCCGGCAAAGAATCGGTCATAGAGCCTTGCGAGCTCTTCA
This sequence comes from Patescibacteria group bacterium UBA2023, assembly GCA_002335145.1. Classification (GTDB taxonomy): domain Bacteria; phylum Patescibacteriota; class Gracilibacteria; order BD1-5; family UBA2023; genus UBA2023. The sequence continues at coordinate 78,633 of DDBV01000034.1, read as the reverse complement.
TCAATCTCGGCTACCCGAACGCGAGAGATGGTAGATGCCGAGAGAATGGGGCCGAGCGTCCCCTCGGTCGCGATCGGCGTATCGGCTGGTACCCGATCGCCAATATCGGCGGATCTCGCCGCATCGAGACGGAATATTCGGGTATCGATCTCGGCATCGTGCCCGAGTCCGGCAAGATTCTCCCGAGTCGCTCGCACCATCGCGTCCGAAACATCGCTCCCATACACTTGGAGACCGCGGGCCGATGCTTCGATAAGCACTGTCCCAAGTCCACAAAACGGGTCATACACGCGATCTTCGACCCCCGCGAGGTTGAGCATGATTTGTGCAAGCTTCGGCGGAAGCATCCCGACCTTCATATCACGGACACGCTCCGTGTCGCGACGAGTGTAAGCGTCCACATCCTGCGCAGCAATGATAGCAGCGAGAAAGAATTGCCCGCTCATATCACGGATTTCAACGACAGGATGACCTTTTTCGAGTACTCCCTGCTTGCGAATCGGCACAGCAGAGGGATTCCCTTCTTTATCGGAATTGGCCGAGCGTATGGCAATCCCCTCCCCTACCACTTTTCGCAGACGTTTTTTGATAGAGAGTGAACGCTCGAAAAGATCCGATGATTCTGGGTATGTGGAAAACGAGAAAATTATCTTGTCGGTCCGATCGCCATGACGAAGCGCAACGAAACGCGCGATCGAATCCGGATCGAATCGCTTGGCAGAAAGCGAGGCCTGGTCGATTCTCCCAGCAAAGACAGAACCACCGAGCGACGAAAACCGAGAAACGATCTCCTCATCGGATATACGAGCGAAAAACGCGATCTTGTCGGCATGACCGAGGAATCGCTCAGGTCCGAAGACGGAGAGTAGCTCAGCAAGTGACAATCGCCACTCGCGCCCAAGCACGAAAAAGTGTGAAGGGAGATTATCCGGGGAATTTGTCTGGGACATTGGTATTTCAGGCGAAAAAAGCATCGAATTCTTCCTTGAGCATTTCTTCTTTTTCGAGCAGGGTCTCGGCGATCTGAGCATGGAGATCGCGATTCTCCAGGACAATCTGCTTGGCTGCGGCATAGGCGGACTTGAGTAGGTCGCGTACTTTGCCATCCACGATCTCGTGCGTCTTGGGGCTGATCGGCAGAGTTTCTCATTCAGCACCGAGATAGTTTCATTCCGTTGCGCGCGAGCTGAGATTCTCCGGGCCGAGTTCTTCGTCAAATCCGTAGCGCATAATCATGTCACGAGCCATGTCAGTAGCGCGCTCTATGTCATTGGAGGCTCCGGTCGTGACATGCTCATTCCCAAAAAACACCTCCTCCGCCACGCGTCCGCCATACAATGATACAATCTCATCGCGGAATTTGGATTTTGAGACCAAAACTCGGTCTTTCTCAGGCAAGAACCACGTCACGCCGAGTGCACGCCCACGAGAGAGAATAGAGAGCTTGTGTACCGGATCGGTGTGTGCGAGCATCTTTCCCACAAGTGCGTGTCCGACCTCGTGATAAGCGATAATCTTCTTTTCGTAGTCGGTCATGGCGAGCGATTTGCGTGTATTTCCCATGAGGACTTTCTCGATGGATTTCTGCAAATGCTCCTGCGTGATGGACTTGGCATCGAGTCGTCCAGCGAGAATAGCGGCCTCGTTCACGAGGTTGGCAAGATCCGCTCCGGAAAATCCCACAGTAGAAGACGCAATGGAATGGAGATCTACCGATTTGTCAATAGGCTTGTCTTTGGCGTGGATCTGGAGAACGGCGGCACGATCCTCGATATTCGGGAGATTGATACTCACTTTGCGATCGAATCGCCCCGGGCGCAAAAGTGCTCGATCGAGGACATCGGCGCGATTCGTAGCGGCGAGCACGATCACGTGGGTCTCATTATCGAATCCGTCCATCTCCGTGAGGATCTGGTTGAGCGTCTGTTCACGCTCCTCGTGCCCTCCGCCCATACCATGCGATCGACGTTTCCCAATGGCATCGATCTCGTCAATGAAGATGATCGAAGGGGCTTTTTCTTTGGCTTCGCGAAAGAGGTCGCGTACCCGAGCTGCCCCCACTCCCACGAACATCTCTACGAATTCGGAACCGGACATGGAGAAGAACGGCACTCCGCTCTCTCCCGCGACCGCTCGCGCGAGGAGGGTCTTACCAGTCCCCGGAGGGCCGGCCATGAGAATTCCGCGAGGAATCTTCGCTCCGAGGCGCTCGTACTTCTTGGGATTCTTGAGAAAGTCCACCACCTCCACGAGATCTTCCTTCTCCTCAGCAGCACCCGCAATATCCGCAAACGTGATCTTGTCCTTGTCACTCGGCTCGTAGAGTTTGGCTCGGCTTCGCATAAATCCCATGGGGCCTCCGCCCATGCCACCCATGCGTCCGAGCAGGAAAAAGGCTACGACTCCGAAAATGACAACCAAAAGGAGCGTGGGCAGGAACTCTACGAGGAAATTTCCCCATACATTCTTTTCTACCGTAACCTTGGTAGGGTTCGCGGGATCGTTGAGGCCGAGATCCGCGAGCGTGTCGTACGGGGGAAGGATTGTTTCGTCCGCGTGCTTGGTCTTGATGATTCTCCCGGCTACGAGAGTCTCTTCGATCTCCTTGCGGATACCGCGGACGTTACCATCGCGGATCACGACCTCTGAGTACGCGCCGGACTGGTAATTGGCAACAATAGCATTGATTCCTACCTTATCATCCACTACGGTCTTCTCGTCCGTCCGAAATAGTCCGGCCGCGAGAGCTACGGCAATAAGGAGAATAAAAACGAGCGCGAGCCAATTCGGACGACGGAATCGTCCGTTCTCGATCTTGGTTTGAGATTCTTTCGAGGGAGCGTTCGACTTCGCTTTCTTGGCGAGATCTATACGACTGCTCGGGGATGGTTTCTTTGCCATTGGAAAAATTGATTGCTTTTGTTGCGTCAGGCAGTTTTTCCTGCGCGATCCGCAGAAGGCACGGTATTCTATCGCGAACAGACCAAAAGGCAAGTTCCGCTCGGCATTCGATCGAGAGAACGATGCCACATTCGAATCCTCCGCGCTCCGATGCTCCGAATTCGCACGTTCGCTCCACGGAAGCAGTATAAAATTGCTTATTCCGATACGAATGGATAGTACGGTTCTATCTTAATGATGGCATAATCTGGATCTTCCCGCTTGAGTCGGGCATATATTCCATCGAAATGGAGCAGACCGTACGTGAGAAATATGCGTTTCTCCTGGCTCTGCACAAGCGCACGGGCGACATGCTCATCACGTTCGCCGAGCACGACAGAAAATACATCCGCAAGTGTTGGATCGACTGCAGTGAGCGGGACGATCGATTGAATTTTCGTGAAAAAATTGAGAAGCGTTCGATTGAGGTATGCGATCACACGTCGCTGATTTTCGGATGCCCGATCGAGCTGTGCGGATAACGTGGAGAAATCCATTGGCTCGGAGACGGTACCAGACAAAGAAGCGGTGGGGAGTCGCTCACGAATGCGCTCAACAATCGTATCCATATCGAGATCCACATTCAAATCTTGATCGTTTACGCGACCGATAAATTCGTAGTCGGTCTGTGGCACGAGTCCAGCTGTCCGCCCGAGTTCGGCATATATGTCGGCACCAAACCGGATACCGAGGAGTCGGTCGAATTCCTCAGCGGAAGCCGAGGATCCTGGGCGGACTCATTCGTAGTAGTACCAGAACCCCTCGCGCTTCGCTGCGTCAATGTCATTCTGTACGCCACGATAGAAGGCATCTGTCGCCACATGGGACATCGTCCGGAAAACGATGGTCTTCTCACCGTTGGAGATGGTGATTTTCGGGAGTGTCGCAGGGGCGATCTCGTTTTGATAAAAAGCGAACACTCCAAGAAATCCGAATACAGCGAAATGCGCGAGAAGATACCAGAAGACAAACAAATGCATGGCTCGCATGATTCTCACGAGATTTTCCGAAAATCGCCCAATAAAAAACAACGAGAAAAGTATTCCGAAAAATATTCCTGGCGCGAGAAGATTGAGGACCGAAAGTGGGAATGCGAAAAAATCTCCCGAGAGCCAGACGAGTCCGCACGACCATACGAACACGAAAGCGACAATGAACCATGACCTCACCGGACGCTCGACAAACATATCCCGAAAAATATTTGACATTTATTTTATTTCTTATAATAGATACAAATCGGATTTTGCAAGAGAGCCGATCCATTCATTACCCTTGGACCCATGAGAAAAATCCTTTCTTTCGCCATACTAGGCATGTTCGCGCTTTTTGCAACCGTGGATGTTCGGGCGGAATCCTTCGACGAACTCGTCGGTGTGGACAAAACGATCGAGATTGATCGGATCGAGAGCATCGTCCTCACACAGAGGAGCTTCTCGGATACGGAATACTCCGAGCAGTATGTGGGAGCGGTCGAATTCTTCGCCGCGCTCAAGACTCGGCTCGTCTCCTACTATACCGCAGATCGAATTAGCTACTACCGCATCTACGACATCATTCTCGATCTCGAGACCCTACGCGACGATCTCGATACATACTTCCTAGCACTCGCGGCATATGATGCCTCGGGCAACGATACATACCGACAAGTCGCCGAGTACAAGCGGATCGATGTCCGAGCCTCGTATCAGCGTCTTGTTTCCCATCTTGGGACGAGTCTCAAGTCATCGGATGAGGGAGAATGAAATACTGAATACTATTGCGAAGAAGGGTATTACGGTGGCTCTTACCGAACCTGTCGGTACAGTTATTAGGCCATGGGCTTGGATTTTCGGCACAAACGTGGTATACTCGAAGGGATCCACCAGTAGCCACGATCCCATGCAACGAATGATTTCCGGCATCAAATCGACCGGATACCAGATACACCTCGGCAATTATTTCGGCCTCATTCGCCCGTTTACCGACCACCATGTCGGTCGTGATTCGGCGATCTTCATTGCCGACCTCCACAGCATCACCACGGTAAAAGACGGTCGCACACTCAGACGAAACAGCCACGAGATCGCCGCGGAACTCATGGCGATCTTCCCGGATGAGTCGGTCACCATCTTCCGCCAGGGAGACATCCGAGATCTGCCGATCCTCAATTGGGTCCTCAATAACGTGACGCCCTATTCCCTGATGCTGCGAGCTCACAGCTTCAAAGACTCGCAGGCGAAGAACTCCGACATCAATATGGGAGTCTTCAACTATCCAATTCTCATGGCGGCAGACATTCTGGGTTACGATAGCGAGATCGTGCCGGTGGGGCGCGACCAGACCCAACACCTAGAATTCGCCCGTGACATCGCCGAATCATTCAACAAGACCTACGAATCGGAGTGCTTCACTCTTCCTGATGCAGTGTTCGGAGACGTACCCGTTCTACCGGGGTTCGATGGACGCAAAATGAGCAAATCCTACGACAACTACATGAGCTTCTTCGAGGACGAAACTTCGATCAAAAAGAAGATCATGTCTATCAAGACCGATTCCAAAGGCGTGGAAGAGCAAAAAGATCCGGAGGAATGTACCGTATTCTCGTATATCCGCCTGTTCGGGGAATCCGCGGAAGTGGAGGAGATTGCTGCCAAATACCGCTCTGGAGGGTATGGTTACGGCCATGCCAAACTCGCGCTCTTCGATATCATCATGCGCTACTCGGCGGGGTATCGCGCGCGCCGCGAAGAGCTCCTCTCCAATCCCGACCGCATCCGCGATCGACTCGCCACCGGATCGGAAAAAATGAATGCCCGCATGACCGAGCGGGTCGCATGTGTCCGGGAACTCGCAGGAATCTAGTACAAAGAATCAAAAAAACATATCGAGCATGAACGCTCCGGCTCAATCCACTGATGAACCCTTCCGTCGCGCGGTCGCGCATTGTGTCCGATCATCCGGACCGATCAGTTGGTACATCGAAGATGCCGTAAAGGGCGTGGACTTTTCGCAGATCGACACAAGCTTTTCCGAGATCAAGACCATTATCGGAAACCGAGCATCCGCAGCACTCGGAAAAAACGTCGAGGATTCGCTCAATACCATCGCCAAATCCGGGAGGCTCGATGCGCTCAAGCCAAAAGATTTTCAGGGATCAATGACAGAGTTCGTGCGTCAGGTCGCACAAGAACGGGTTGTTGGCTTGGCTGTACGGAGATGTTTCATGGACTGGCTCGTGACATGACTCTCCGGGGTTGCCGCACAATCCTGAGAAGTGCCAACCTTCCAGCACAAGGAACATACCGATGAAGCGGCAATAGAATTAACGATGAAGATCCGAGGAAAATCCTATTCATTGTGGATCGGAACCCACAATGAATTGCGCCTGCACGAAACGGGCCCATGAGGGCCCGAAAACATCTCGGGTATCCTCAGCCTCTGTGTTCGACTCGGACTTTTCCCGACACCCAAAGAGCGATTCGATCGTATACGCCGATCTGCAGAATTATCGGCGCACGAACCGGAATGGACGAAAACCGTAGACACCTTTGTTCTCGATTCGATCCGCAACGACTTCGAAAACGAAAGCGCGGAAAACCTCTTGCGTGAATACGATACCGCCGATGATTGACGACTCACGGTCGCTCTGGGAATACCAAAGAAATCGAAAGAAGAGAAAAAGAACAAGTCCTTCTCGTTGGACGTCGGATGACTCCCCGACGTCGATGCAATAACGGAAGCACATGAGAACATGCAACGGATTTTCGGAGCGGACATTCCCCCGACTCACCCACTCAGCATCGTTACCACTTTCGAATTTATCTGGTTCATCACGAGAGATTCCCGCCTCTTCTGGCTGAGGGAGCATATCCTTGCCCCATTCTTCCGACTCCTGCGGTGATCGCGAAAATGTCGAGGATCCAAGCATCTCCCCCTATTGGTACGAGAGCACGGGCTGGAGAAACGGACAATACCAGAGACACGTGGCATAACATCTCTGGTGCATTTTATTATTCCGCGCAAGAAAGACTCGGGCATATTTCGGCTGAAGACAAAATCCTTTGAGGACCTCTGAGTACTCGTAGGAAAAATATTCACGCAATTTCATATACCGCCAGATCAGCGAAGCAGGTCTCTCTACTACCAGGACATTGCCAAGAATGGAAGCCGGAGCGAATCGGAAACCCCGTCATACGCCCAGCTCCTCATTCAAGAACCCATCAATTCATTCATTGAGACCTCTTTTCTCGATGCCTACGAATTTTTCGGGAAGCTCTACGACTCCGATCTCGCATGCGGATGATTCGATCCGCAAAAGGGTGGCATTCGCGTGCCAGATGAGGGATATTGCATGGGGCAACAAACACAATTCGGAACCATCGAAAGGATTGGATCAATGGTAACGGCTGCGGCGAAAAGAGAAATGACACTCTACCAAAACCCGGATGCGGAAAAAGAGCTTCTCAAAACGGGCCGGGTGGGGTTGAACGATTTTTGTCTCCTCATGTTCGCACAAGCCTTCCAAGGGGCGAACGTCTCCAAGTCATTCTGGTACGATACCGTAGAGCGGATCGAGCGAATATCAAAAACCTCGTGACAAGGAAATGGTCCCGCGCTCCTCGATCGATACAATCTCCCGGAGATCGTCCAATTTAAGATGGATCGACGGTCATGAAGCAGTTTGCGCCTTCGCGCCGGATAACATCGAGACAGTCCCGGTAAAGTCGATCGTATCATTCTTCTTTGGCAATCGTTCGTAAGCGGTTCAGGGCGGTGATGTATCGGAGGCGCACGAGCGCACCGAGGCGTCCGCGGTCGAGGTACCCATGATATTTCTTCACGAAACGCGCAGCGATCTTCCGGGCTTCGGGAGATTTTTCGAGGAGACAGTCGAGAATAGCCGCTTCCTCTGAGAGGGTCCGAATTGCGACACCATCGATTCGGACCGTGACCGCACCGGAGGATAGGGCCGGGAAAATCGTGCGCCCACCTGAGCGCGATCCGCCCACGGCCGTCCGAAACTTCAGCGTAAAACCGTCTGCGATCCGGACGGTTTTATTCGTATCACGGGTGTGGATCACGAGCGTCTCCACGGGGGCATAGTCCCGCAGATGCAGGGCGGCGGCGGCACTCCCACCGACCACATACTCCCTCCCGACTTCTTGCCCCACGATCTTGCGTACGATACTCCAGTAGTTCCGATCCACGATATCAACGATTCGAGCGGAAGACCCATCAACCACGAAGAATACCCCCGATCGCACTCGCACGAACACTCCATTGGCTACGAGTCTTGAACATATCTTGTACGCATCGCGCAGGGCGGTAGGACGCCCATGGGGGTAATCCGGATCCACGATCTCGGCAACGTCTTCGATCGAAACAATGCCTCCCTTTTTTCTTCACATTTTTTTTACTATTTTGTCGAAATCCATTTTCTAGTTTTTCATTTAATTAAAGCCAATCAAGCACTATATGAAATAGTATTTAATTACTGTGTGATTAGTATACAATCTACTGTATGAAAATCAATTTTTTTCTTCTTGCATACGGAGAATGTGGAGGAATGAAGCGTTTTTTGCGTGTCATACAAGTATGTGATAGAATCAAAGCAGTACCTTCATCCCTTTGGACATGTCCTCTCTCCGTGAACTCGAAGCCCAGTATCTCCAGACGGGCAAGCCCGACTTCGAATCGTTTCTGCAAAATATCCTCGCGAATGGCGACCTATCGGACGAGGAGCTCGATGCTATCGCCCGATTCTTCGAGCATAAACAGCAATACACGAACGAAGTTCGTGCAAAACTCGCGACGCTCTCGGACCATGCGGGAGACGACCGAGGAATCACCGGAAAATTCCAACAAATCCTCTACGGACGGGAAAGCGGTAGGGAAATTGACAATGTTATGGGGTCCGGGACCTACGCGCAGTTTTGGGCGTATTACAATGCTCGAAAAAACCGCGCTCCCCAAACACAAGAACAGGCAGTAGAGCAGCTTCCGGAATCTCGAAATCAGTACGCGAGCCTCTCGGCCGTCCTGACCGATGTACTCGGAAATACCGAGAAGCTCGCCGACAACGGACACACGCTCTCTCACCGGGAAGTCGAGCTCATTGCCGAGATGCTCGGAGATGAAAACCAGTCTTGGAACGCAACAAAGGCTCGCATCGGGACGATCGATACAGCACTCGGAAAGGCATTCCAAAAGGCAATCGGACACACTGAGAACGATGGAGACTTGGGACCGAAAACAATACAGCGTTTTTGGGCATTCCGCCGACAACGCATGCACGACTACCAGTTGTTCATTCCGGGATACCCGGTCACGCCGAAGATGGAACGCGACCTACTCGCGAGCAACAGTCTCTTCGGACACGCACTCGAATCCCTCGAACGAGGCATTCGCTCGGGGCAACGTTTCTCCATTGCTGATCTCGGGTACGTGCGCGGACTCTTCTCTCTACGCAATACTGAGATCCAGATGCTTCTGCAAATCGTTGGAGCGCGCACCGGCAAGCCTGTCTCCGAAATGCTCGGAAGAATCGTGCGCGAATTCGGCGTTTCCATTCCAGTAACGGATTTCGTCAGTGAATCATTCCGTCAGACTTTCCTCAGATCGATTTCTCAGACGGATAACGCCGGAGATACCCACCGAATCACGGCACGAGAGAGAGAAGCGCAATTACAAGGAACGCGTGCTCCGGAATTTCTCGCGCAATACCGCGGACGCCACGTAAATCCGGAAATTCTTCGACAACGACTTGAACAACACCTCCGAGTTCTCAAGAACCGCAGCGATGATGAGATCCGTATCGACTGGGAGGCGTTCACAAAGACCATTCTGACAAAAGATATTCCCGATCTCCTGCGAGAAAAGGACCGGCTGATCTCGGATTCCCGAAGCATCGTGGGAGACTGGTTTATAAAACTTTCGAGAGATAGCCAGGTGAATACCGAAACTTCCGCGCGCATGATTGCGTTCCTTGAAACAGTGGCGCATGACAGCATGCGCACAATCGGAACGACTCTCGTCAACGGACAGAGATATGATGGAGGGATTCTGGAGAGCCTCGCATCCAGCTATCCGCGTGTGGACATGGGCTTGCTCGAACATTCACTTCGAGCGAAGAGCATCTTCGAGATCTCGGAAATAGCGAATGCTGCAGCATTCGGACGTGCGCCGCAGGGGTACCCATCCCCTCGGTCAGACGCCGAGCGTCAGCAGCTGCAGGATGTTCTGTTAGCACTCCATACGCAACTGAAAGAAAATATCGAAACGGCCTCTCGCACAGGAGTGAGCGAACGCAGGGATGGGAGTGTCGATGCCCGCATCGCACAAAACGCCATCGGCTCATTCGCCGGACTCAATGGACGCATGTACGGACACTATGCTCAGACCTCTCGACCTGCTACCACTCTGGCGACAAGTGATACTCTTGGATCAGGATTCGATCTCGAGAGTCCGCAAGGTCGCATGGAGCTTTTCACGGAAGCCCAACGGTACAGTGGTGTCATATATTATGGGGGGGTTCTCCAGAAGTACGCCCAGCGATATCCACGCGTAGATATGGAGAAGCTCGAGCGCGCGCTCGAGAAGAAAACCGCTTTCGATGTGGCACGATTCGCGACAACCGTCATGATGGGACAGTCACTGCCGGGATACCCGCGTACCAAGTCGGACACGGAACGCCGTGAATTGCGCGATGCGATCATGATCGTCTACGGACATCTGAAGGGTAATATCGTATCGGGGGCAGATACGCGCCTCAATCAGGACGCTCAGAGTCTCGAAACGGACGTACTACGCCAGAGGAACGAACTCCTCTCCATACAACTCGTTATCATGAATGAAATCATGAACGAGAAAGAAATCACTCGCAACAAACGAAGCGAATCCTACATTGGAAACATCTCCATCGAGGGGATTGGAGGAAGCACTCGTTGACTCTTTTCCCAGAATGCAGAAGCTCTCACGAGACGATTCGCGCTCGACCGCAATCTCGATGCGCCAGTTTTGGTGGTGCGTATCGATGATGCATCCTACGCCATCGAATGCCGGAAAGACGGGTGGACGGTCGTTCCGCCGATATCGCAGAGTCCGAGAGGCATGGGTGTGCGAATAGGCTCGATGGACCGAGATGGAATCGCGAGCGCACTCTACTATGCGCGCAAATACACCCCGGGGGGGAATCCGCTCGCCTCCGAAACTTGACTCTTACCGTCCGACTAGTATATTCATCTTCTTGTGCGTTAACACGCAGATTGTCCGCGCCTCATCATTCCAATCATGCCACTGCACCCGACCACCCGCGCTTCCGTTGATCCTGCCAACGATACCGGGTCGCTCGCATCTCTCGCATACATGCTCGATGCGCAACCGTCCGTTTCGGATCCTGTCGCATTCGGTCACTTCGTGGAGAAGCTTGAATCCGCGCGACCAGAGGAGATAGCGCATCCGGAGGATCTCGATCGGATCATACGCGTCGCCCGGACGTCGAATGATTCGAAAGTTACACGATCATTGATACATCTCGGACTCCGCCTGATCGAAGCGCATGTGGGAGAATCTCATTGGACCCGTTCGGCATGCGCAGGAATCGATCGAAAGACGTTCGCACAACACGTACAGGACGATCATACAACACTTTCTCTGTACGCAAATCTCGTAAAGACGCACGTCCAGACCTCAGAGGATACCGCACCCGACAACTTCCTGACACAGTATCCATTCACCAAGGAAGTGAAGGGCTTAACCGACGTGCTCTTTGCTGCGGAAAATACGAGGATGAGTGCCGGAACAATCGCGTCATGGCGGCCGCTTGAATATCTCCGTCAGTGCTTCAAGAACCACTCATGGTTTAATTGGGCCGTTCATTGGACTGTCCTCGTATGAGTACTGGGCGGATCGGTTAGCGCGGCGGAAGCAGGAGGAGGGTTCAAGAAACAAACCCCCGTCTACGTTGGTCGGGAAGACGCTCCGAAGCCCCTCCCCCAAGTACCTCGCGGGAAGAATGAAAATACACCCGCCTCCGCCACCAAACAGGGCGCGACTCCGAAGAGTCCGATTACCGTAAATCCGAGCGGTGCGCGCATGAGTGGGACAGATGCGAATGGACGACAATGGAACATAACCGCTGGAACCGGCCTCTCCATGCCGAGTGCGGACTCCGATAAAGCACCAAAACAACGCCTCGACTCTGTCAATCCGAGCCTGCGCGCAAGCATGACGGACGAGCAGTGGAAAGTGATCATAGACGCGGCCGTACAGGCCAAACTCCAGGGGCAGGATGTGAACATGGTATGGAAGCTTGCGGGAGTGATCGCCTACATGAACGAGGCAAAAGATCTCGGTATCGCGTTCCGAGCAAAGATCGATAGCCAGGGATTCAGGAATTTCGCGGCACGACTGGGATTCACCGTGTGAGAGCGTGGTGAGATATACCTCACGGCGGCCAATATCAGCGATATGGTGAAATTCGTATCGAAACTCGCGACGATCGATAAAACCATTCGAACCCGGGTCAGCCAACAACTTGGGGGAATTGAATACATATACAAGACCGCGGAAAATCCCACGGACCTCGTGCAGAATATCTTTGTGACGCTTTCAGTCGCCCATCAGGCGAGAAAAGAGCTCTCGGATGGACGCTACGTCTTGCGACTCGATGACGGGATCGAAGCCGGTCTCGTAAAACGCGCGCTCGCACGTGCAAATAAGGCAATGCTTGAGACTGGTGCGAAGTTCTATATCACCGAATACCTTGAAGCGCGAATCCGCGCGGGAGTATCTGTGACCGTAATCGAGAAAGAGCTCATCAAGCAACTCAAGATCCTCGTTGGTCCTTCGATCGGAGCTGATTTCCGTCTGCGTCTGGATCCCCGCGTACACGCAGTATTTTCTGGAGGAGCCGAGCGTGGACGCGCTCACGGAGAAATCTCGATCGAGTGGGATGCGGCGGGAGACGGCTCATTCGTTGTCGGGCCGAGTATCGGAGTCGAAATGACCAAGGGCGAGAAGATGGCAGCCTCCGTAGGGATTATGATGCGAGGACAGACGTATGTTCCCACGGATCCGAAGGCATGACTCTTTGGTGAAGGTGAGTGGACTCCGCCATACCTCGTACAGGAACACGCTTCAGATACGCAGAGCCGCTACGTCCAGACCAAGAAGAATACCCTCAGTATGGATCGCTTGGTAGACTTCGGTATTGCGCGCGATGCTCTTCCGATCAATCCCCACGAGACCTACGAAGAGATTCGCGTGCGTGAACTCCTCATCAAGAACGGCATCTTCAAAGATATTCTCTACGATGAGAAGGGGTATCCCGTAGCCGGAGTGCTCGATATAGGGCGAGTAATTGCCTCGATCGACATAGTCGCTCCCGCAAGTGTCAGCGAATTTTTCGGCGTCTATCAGGGCAATGTACTGGTGAAATTCTACTCCTCGTCCGGGCGACGCCTTCCTGCCGGGAAGTATTCTCTCGGGACGAACGAAACCGATGGAGAAAATTCCGTCTCCGAACTCAACTCTACCGAGGGATCGACAAAGCTTGAAACCAGGAGCGTGAACGTAAACGATATTCCGCACGAGTTTTATTTACAGATCCGCAACCAGGTGGCATCGGGAAATATCTCGATCTCGGACGTGCGAAAAATGGTAGCGGAGTATGTCGCCGGGGATGTTGCGCCGGAAATTTCGAAGGCGGAGTTCGTGGATGGCACCGTCACGACCGAATCCGCAACATTCGCCGTCTCGGCAAAAAACGCCGGGGGCGGAGTCGCTCATATGGCGATAGTACGCGGAAAGAAGCTCTCCCCTGGTGACATCAAAGCAATAAAACTTGAGGCTATCAAGGCTGGAACAATCGGGGAATACCTCCCCGTGAAGCTCGATGCCAACGGCGCGGGAGCGGCAACGATTACTGGCGATGACGGCATGGATATGACGGTCGTGACGTTCGTGGAGAATGCCAAAGGAAAACCCTCAAACGAGGCCACTGGCAACAGCGTAACGCTGCTCTCGCTCTCGAAATTCGACGGAACGCCGAGCTGTATGCTCAATGCAAACTCGCTCTCCGGGACGTGTACTGCGACAATTACCGGGCCGGATGCGACCGTGTATGTTGCCTACTTCGCACAGGAGCTCTCGGATCTCTCGAATGTATCGGCCATCAAGAATGGCACGGGTGCCGGAGCTTCTACACACTTTTCGACGAATAACAAAACCGGAAGTGGAACAATCTCTTTCACCCAAGCCGGGACGTACTATGGGTACGCCATAACGGTTGGTCCGAACGGAACACCCAAGACTGCCACCCCAATGGGCTCACTCACGGTAGCCGCCACAACGACCGCCCCTACCCTCTCGTCCATCACATGCGATGCTGATGCTGAGACCTGTGCGATCAAGACCGACACAGCACAAACCAAAGTGCATGTGGCGGTAGAATGAACATCGATTACATTCGATGCGACGTCCGATGAAAACGGTCTCTCAACGATCGACTACACAGGGAAACTCAGCCCGAAAGAATACGTCTTCGTTTTCACGTTGACCCATCCATCCATCGATGGACTCGTCCGTACGGAGCGTAAGACCATCACAATCACCGAAAATCCGGCTCCGACGTTCGTAGGAGATCTCTCGGTCTCATGAGTCTCCACATCCGGATACGTGGTAGCAGGACAGTCGAGCGAGTCTGGATCGGCGTGGATCTACACGCTCGAATCGAGCGATCCGGGGGCCGCTACGATGACGGTCGCCGAGATCATAGCGAAGGGAACGGAAGTGAAACTCGTGAAGAACACGGACGGCAAGTGGGCATTCGAATCGGCGATCTCCGGCAAATCCGCGGGGACATCGTACACAACCGGAGTCGTCCTCACGGATGCGAAGAACAAGGAATCGGAATCCGCGAAAAAAATCTCCCAACTTACCCATGTGGAGACGCCGGAAAATCAGAGACCATCGCATACAGTTTCTGTCACATCCACGAACCATGAGAGTGTCACGCTCGGGCTTTCGGCGAGCGATGACGGAGGAACTCCAACCGTCTACTATGTAATACTCCCATCCGGAGGAACAAAGCCAAGTCCCGAACAGATCAAGGCTTGACAGGATGCAAACGGCACTCTCGTATCACTGAAATGAACACTCAGTGGAAGTGCTCCAAGTGTCAACGGACTCTCGGCCTCCACCGGATACCGGCTTGTATCGGTCTCCTGGGATGGGACACAATTCGGTGAAATTGATACAGATGATTTCGCTACCGATGCCATTCCCAACAGCGCACCCACCCACAGTGCCACGGTAACACCAGGAGACAGCGGCACTACCGCGACCATCGCCTTCTCCAACAGCGATCCGAACGGCGATACCGTCCGGAGTTACTGGGTCGTTCTTCCGGCGAATGCCACCGCTCCGAATGTTGCCCAGATCAAGGCTGGACAGGATGCGAGTGGTGCGACAACATCGTTCTCCGGCAATACCACGGGCGCGTCCGCGAGTGTGACGGGACTCTCACCCGAAACAGACTACAAGAAATACAGTATCGGAGATGACGGCTCGCTCTCGAGTGCGGTTGATGTGGATAGTTTTTCCACGCCCGAAGCTGCCGTAAGTGCTGCACCGGGATCTCTCGATCTCGCGAGCGGAAGCGACCTCGGAGTAAGCAATGGGGACGATATTACAAGCGGGTCATCTCTCGTTGTGAGCGCGAGCATGCCCACGAACGCAAAATATCTCTCCGTACGGGTGGACGGAGGCGCGTGGACCGATCTCCCGACCGGAAACACTAGCACAACAATCGACTCGAGTGGATGGTCCGATGGGAATCACACGGTCGAATGGGCAGGATGAAACCCGACGCACGGACGATCGAGCACAACCACGTCCATGACGATCGCATTCGAAGCCACCAAAATCACCGGCCCGGGATCGTTCGTGGGAGAGACACCGGACACCAAAGCGAAGGCATACACAGGTCTCGTACTCACCTACTCCAAGCCCTTCGGATCGCTCACGAAGCTCGAGATGGCCTCGAGCCCCACGGGTCCGTGGACAGACGTGGCAGGAGCAACACTCCTCGAGAATGGAAATATCGCCTTCAACGCGACCATGCCGAATGCGGCGAACGTCTATTTCCGAGCCACCGGTACGCGCGTGGGGGGACTCGGTACCCAGCCAGCAGGAGGAGTCATTGCGACCGCGGCGTTGCCGAACAGTCTGTAATCATTCAAAAAAACTATTCTCCCAGGGAATCATCCGGGGGAATTTTTTCATTTTTTCAGAGCCTTCCAATCATCCCTTGACAACAAAAAATATTTCATACAGGAACATGGGGAGAACCCCTTGATTTCTCGGGATTTTTCCCTACCATCAATGAAAGAAGGAGTATTATGTTTTCGTCGAACACAATGATTGTACAACCATCGATTCTCAGAAAAGCACTCGCCGCGTTTTCCGCCATCGCGATCGTTTCGCAGGCAGTATTCGCGCCGTTTGCGGATGCAGCGTACTTCACACTCTATCAGCTTTCGATCAAGTACAATGGAACCACGTACTCTGGATCGTTCGGTGCGACACCAGGATCCACACTCGAAATACTCGCAGCAGGAATGAACGAGGACGAAACCGCCACGAACGTCGCCATGAATTTCACATTCTCTTCGACCGATATCACCTACGTGAATCCGGGGACTGTGGATATTTACAATGGTGAGACACTCATACGAAGCGATGTCTCGACACTCGACTTCAACCCCCCGAACGATAACTCCATCCCTCTCGCTGCTACTTCCGAGACGTACGATTATTTTCAGGTCTACTACGTTGGTATCGGAATTCCGTCCGACTTCTCCGATTACACGTTCACGGTCTCATCACAGATCTCGGCCGATTGATTCGCCGGATCGAATACACTTTCACAAACGGTCTACGTTAATGTCCGTCCGCACGTGACCGACTACTATTTTGAGAAGAGCTCCGACAACTCCGTCACGACCCAGGTATCCGGAGCCGGAGCGGAATCGTTCAACTTTGTCGCGAAGGTAAAAGACTATAATGGCTGTACCAATATCGATGGCGGTACCGTGACAGCGAATCTCTCCCAGCTCGGCCTCTCCTCGACAGAATCCCTCTCCTACGAGAGCTGTGCCGGAGATGGACTCACGGCCATATTCAAGAAAACCGGACTCACAACAGTCGCGTCCGTGGGGAGCTACTCATTTGATAACTCCCATATCACCGCCACGGACGAAGATGGGAATGTGGATACTCCGAGCGACTCCAATACCACCTTCGATGATGAAGACAAAAAAACAACGCTCTCTCTCACCGTTGCAGCACCCGCCGCTCCGAACGTCTCCATTGCAAGCGTTTCGGATTCCGTGATTGGCGGATCCACAAACCCCACGAGCACCGTGACATTCTCGGGATCACAGGATGGAACCGTAAAAGTCGCGATCGGATCGGATGGATCATGTGTCGGAGGCACCATCGTGCAGGATTGGACCGCTTCGGGGAGCTATGTCGCGAATACCTCGACCGGATATACAATCAATGCTTCAAATCTCTCCGAATGAAGCAATACGATCTATGTCTGCGTAAAGAGTACCGCGGGAACGATCGGATCGGCCAACACGGCGATTACCAAAGACACGTCCGCCCCGACACTCTCGAGCATCAGCATGTCCCCAGGAAACGTCACGACCGGCAATGCCACAGCGTGATTCCGGTGTAGTGAAAACGGAACCTACCGGGTGGAAATCGCCGGAAGCGGCACCCCATGATCCGGAACACTCGAGGCCACAGGAGCCACCACTGCCAATGCAAGCATCAATGCGACCGTCCTCAACGCCCACATGTCGGACGGAAGCAACGCCGTGCAGCTCTATTGTTTCGATGACGCGGAAAACGTAGGGTCCGGGTCAACAAGCGTGACGAAGACCACTCCCCCGCCTTCCATGGTCGGCAAAGTGACAGGACTCTCCGATGGCGATAGCGACTACAATGGACTCGATGGACGGGATCTGCTCGTAGCGTGGGACAATACCGATGCGGCAGCCTACTCGGCGTTCGAATCTTACCGGATATATATCCTGCCGTCTTCCACGACGCTCGATACAAATTCCCACACACCGCTGGCTATCTATTCTCCCTCGTCCACATCATCGTGGTCGGGAAGCTCGTCCATCACGAAGGATTCCACCAATACCACGCTCGTCTCCGGAGGATCGTACAAGGCATGTATTGCCATCATGAGTACCCCTGGAATCCTCGGCACCGCCTGATGCTCAGCCAATGCAACTCTCACAGGAGACACGGTACAGAATCCTACGGTCCTCTCGGCAAAATTCACAAGTGATACGAATCTCCAGATCACGACCGATGCAACGCTCGACACAACCCTCTCTACCCACACTGCCACGGGCATTACTTATACGGTTGAGGGCGTGAGCAAGACTGCCACGGCCGTCGCGAGCGTGAATGGAACCAAGATCAACCTCACTATCCCGGCACTCTCGAACCTCGCGGCAACCGGAACAACTCTCGCGGTCGCGACCGGAAGCCTCCACGCATCGGGCGGGGGGTATAACAATGCCTTTTCATCCGGAAGCCTCATCATTACTGACGGCCAGACTCCGACCATCACGGCCTTCTCTACTGGTACTGTCTCTTCGTACGGAGGATACTATTCCGGAAGCCTCGCCTTCAACTACACCTTCGCGGAAGCGATGAAGACGGATGGAACGACCCGTTATGTCTTCACGCGGACTGCCGGCAGTGCAGATGCGGGATCTCCCCGGTACTCCACCATCACATCTGCCGCGAACGCGAGCTCGTGAGCGAAGACCATGACTGTTTCGCTCACTGGAGCGAGCCTCGTGAGCGGCGCGACATACTCGGTCTATATCTCCGCCACGGACAATGGGAACAATACCGCGGCATCGAGTACGATCACGGGGATAAAATTCGACAACACTGGCCCAGCCGCCGCCACCCAAACACCCAAGACACTCGAATCGACACTCTCTCCCACATTCGCCTGGAGCGCAGCTTCGGACGACTCCGGGAACGGATCGGGAGTAAAATACTATTCGCTCTCGGTCTACTCTGGTACGGGCTGCCAGTGAGCCGCCATACGGACGCAGACCGGAGCGAGCACGAGCATTGCACTCTCATCCGCCCTCCCCGCAGATACTGCCGCCTATTCATGGAAGGTTGCAGCCACCGACAACATGGATAACACCGGAACCGCGAGCGCGTGCGATGATTTCGAGGTCAATACCGCCGTGCCCGCCCTCTCCGATGCACGCGTTACGGATACGACCATTTCCTCTACGGGATATGCCAAGTCGGGTGACGCGATCACGGTATCGGCGGCCATTACTCAGAGCGATGCAAGCCATATCTGGCTCAATATCTCCGCCCTTTCGGGAAGTGGATCGCTCACGGCCGTCTCGTGCGCTGCGCCTCCCACAGGTGTCACGTGTAGCTATTCGAGCAGTGTTGCGACTTATTCATTCGTTGCCGGCTTTGGCGGATCGGTCTCGGATGGCGTCCGTCAGGCACAATTCACTGCCACCAATACATCCGGAGGAGGAACTGGCACAATCATAGCGTCCACGACCATGGACTCTACTGCACCGACCGCCTCATCACCGTTCACGGCACCCACGAGCTCAAGCGTCTGGGGAGGCACGGAAAAGACAATTACCTGGAATACATCGAGCGTTGCGGATGCTGGGGGTCTGGCATCGGTAGAGCTCGCCTACTCGACTGGCGACCACACGAGCTGGACGGTGATCGGGACAGGATCGAACGCCGGATCCATGAGCTGGAATATTTCTGCTCTGTCGAGCGGTGCGGACTACCAGCTCCGAATGATCGTACGAGATAATGCCAAGAACAGTACGACGGCACTCTCTGATATATTCAGTATCGACAAGACCGGCCCGAATGTCCCGAATAATACCCTGACCTATCCAAACGGAGCAACGATCCTCAAGGGAGCGACCGCCACAACCATCACATGGGACGCTGGAAGTATTACAGATGCCGGAGGCTTAGCAACGGACCCAATAAAGCTCGAATACTCCCTCGACAACGGATCAACATGGGCTACTATTGCTGCATCTACTGCCAATGATGGCTCCGAATCCTGGACAACCCCGTCGGCAAATACCACAAACGTCCTCGTGCGACTCACAGCGACCGATAGTGCTGGAAACATCTCGACAGACACTTCGGACACAACCTCGATCATCGATTCAACCGTCCCAGCCCTCACACTCACCTATGCCGGAGCTGGCGGAACCACCCCGCAAAACGGACGATACATCAATACTTCTGGTATCGATGTATCTGGAGCCGGGGCTGATACGTATCTCGCCAATGTCTCGTATACACTCCAGAACCTCTCCTCGAACCAATACTGGAACTCAGCCGAATCGGATTTCTCCTCAGCCTCGGCCGTATGGAATACGATCTGTGCCGACAGTACGACACTCGGCACAGACCTCTCGTGCGGATCACTCTCCTCGACCATCGCGCTCGCGAATATTACCGATGGCACGACATATCGTCTCATCATCCGGGCGATAGACGAAGCCGGGAATTCCACGACCGCGAACGCTATCGACTATATCGGCGATGTCACGGCTCCAGCCGTGGCAATATCGACCGCGGACGGCGGCTACCTGAATTCATCGATCTCCATCTCTGGAACAGCATCGGACGGAGGATCTGGAGGAGCGAGTGTGAAGATTGAAATCACGAAATGATGACAGTGGTGGGATGGATCCGCATGGGTCGGATCGAGCCAATTGCTCGCTACGAGCGGCACATTCGCAAGCTGGAGTTACTCATTTTCTCCTCCTTCCTCGGATGCTGACGGCCAGGCATACTCTATCATAGCCCACGCTTACGATAACGCTTTCAAGACCGCCAACACATCGACTACGAGCATCTCCCTCGTCCATGATACATCGGGACCAATCGTCGCATCGGATGTCTTTACATTCGCGACCGGATCGATCTATCTCGGTACGCAGACCATGAGCGTAACATGGGATCCGAGCAAAATCTCCAGCACTGGAGCAAGTCTCAGCTCCACGCCCATTGAGATTCGGGCGAACTTCGGCACCGGAGTGGTGACCATTGCATCATCTACCGAAAACGATGGGAGTTACGATTTTACCCTCCCCTCAGTCGATACTGCCACGGCATTTCTTATGCTCCGGGCATATGACTCCATTGCAACCGTCTCCAATAACGTCCTTTCAAACTCGTTCGCGATCGATTCCACTCCCCCGTCCATCAGCTCAGCAAGCACTATGGACCGCGATGCTGACGGGCAAATCGATGCCATAAGCATTACCATGAGTGAGCCGATCATTGATTCTACTCTCAATGTTGCGGATTTTTCCATCGGAGCTGGTATCGGCATACCTTCGAGTATCGATACGGTTACAACCCCGAATGATACCACTTTCGAGCTGCGATTCACCAATACTGGCTCCACCGCCACCACGCCGAGTATCACGTATACTCAAGGATCTCTCGCCGATCCGTCCGGACGCAAGCTCGCTACTACTGCCATCACGCCCGATGATGATGCCGTACCACGCCTTGTTTCCGTGAGCATCTTCGATGATGATACGAACGGGGTTTTCGACCGTATGGCGGTACGGTTCTCAGAGGCCATGGCTTCGACCTCTACTCTCGCCGGATGGACCCTCTCGAACGAACCGTCTAATATGTCGATTTCTTCGGTCTCGGTCTCGGGAGATACCATCAATCTCGCTCTCTCGGGTGATACGATAGATACGGGCACCGGCTCTCTCGCCATCACGCTCGCATCGAGCATCTACCAAGACCTCACAGGGAATGCAAGCGGGAACTTCTCGAATCAGGCTGTATCGGATGCCGCTGCTCCGATCATCATCTCGGCAAATACGCGGGATTCGGACTCGAACGGTAAGATCGATGCTCTCTATATTACCTTGTCCGAGTCTGTCCCGGATAGCTCGGTCTCGGCCTCGGATTTCTCGGTCAATGGGTACAACCCCCTCCAATTCAGCGCGAATTTCTCGGGTGACGCATCGAACGACCGGTATTTCTATCTCCGCCTCACCGAGACGGGTGCCACGACAGACACAAACGCCGCACCTCAAATAGTCTATACAGCCGGGGGGCTGGAGGATGGACGCGGGAATCATCTGGCATCCAGAACGATGAACGCAAGCGACGGAGTAGCACCAAAACTCCTCTCCCGCGAGACCGCCGATGGAGACGGAGATGGGCGGGTCGACAGGATTATCTTGTCGTATTCCGAGGCACTCGGAAGCGATACCTCGTGACTCTCCGTTTCTGTGGCGAACTATTCGGTCGACTCGTATACCACGAGCGGAACGGGACTCTTCGTGAATCTCACAGAGAAGCCTCTCGCGGACTCATCCGTGACGCCGGACGTACGGGTTGTTTCCAATTCCACGCTCGAAGATTCGGTATGAAATACCGTCCCAAACGAAACGACAGCATCTCCCGCTACCGATCGGGTCGGCCCGGTCATCATCGGCGCGCGATACGATGAGAAGAGTGGCGGGGTATCGGACGATGTAATCATCGTCACATTCTCCGAGGCAATCGATGCTGCAACGATCAATACTTCGAACGCCGCAACCGACTTTGTACTATCGTCCGGTGGAAGTCTCGGAAGCAATTCATCGGTCGCAATCACCTCTTCCACCACCGCGGAAATTACCCTCAATGGTGCGGGAGTCTCCGCCGCCACAATCGGAACATCCAAGCTCTCGCTCGCGACCGCCGCACTGTCGGATACCTCGGGCAATACTTCTCCCACGGAATCCAGTGCCAATCGTGTCACGCTCTCGGCATCGGTCGTGATTAACGAGATCATGTGGTCTCAGACCGGTTCGAGCGCGTCTCAGTACATAGAGCTCCGAAATCTCTCAAGCTCGTCCGTGAGCCTGAACGGATGGAGTATAGAAAACGCTTGAGGAAATGGGGTGAATCTCTCCCTGCCGAGTGCTTCTATCCCTGCAAACGGCTACTATCTCATTACCAAGACAGCGGTCACAAGCGGAGGAAACCTCCTAAAGGACAACGATGTGACGGCAGCCCACACCGATATGACGCTCGCGCTCTCATCGAGTAACCCCGATCTGATCCTGAAAAATGCTTCGGATGTGGAGGTTGATCGCGCGACCGTAGCCTTCGATCCACTCATTGGAAACGCCGATTCCCCCGCATCAATGGAACGACGTCCCTATCCAGGAGATGGAACGGATTCAAGCGACTGGTATACCGGGCAGGCACGGACACTTTTTGATACAGGAACACCGCAAGGAACTCCGGGAGCAGAAAATGTCTACGACGTAGTGCTACCCTCCATCACCACGAGCCTATCGGACGGCACACTCTTCGCACATGGCACCCTCGTCCTCCGGTACGCCTATACCGACACCGGGTGAATTTCGAGCACTCCACCGACAACTCTCGAACTTGAGAACAATGATGGAGCTGGGAACTACTCCGCCGCTTCCGGATCGCCAATTGCCTGGTCTGGCGCGACCGGGACCGGCGCGACCTACCAGCTCGCGAACCTCTCGGCAGGACTCTACCGTGTAACATTCTCTGTCTCGGACGAAGCCGGAAATACGAGTGAGGATGTGAGAGTGTTCTATGTAGACAATTTCTCCATGACCATTGATACGAATACGCTCTCGTTCGGAAGTCTCGCGAACGGATCGATCTCCGAAACCGCCGAAGCCACTGTAACGATCCGCACGGTCGGAGCCGGATATTCGCTCTCACTCTCCGGCGCGAGCATGGACGGACCGACAGGCGGTATCGGCTCATGGAATGGATCGACTTGATTCGGTTATGATCGAGCAGAGTCGTGATCGGGTGGCACAACAGCCTACGGAGGAACTCCGCTCGTAGTACCAAATGCATCTATCGCGAGCCGTCCAGTCTCTGCCGATACGAACGGGAACCTCAAGACCTATATCTATACGATCAAATACCTCGCCAATCCGACCGCTATCCAGGGTGCGGGACAGTATAGCGTGGAAACGGGGCTCTCCATCAACGTGTCTTACGAATAATACCGTCACATGTATCGAGCCCTCCGGATCGTCCATATCCTCTCTGTCGCCTGTTTCGCGCTCTTCGCGGTCGCCATCTGTTCACTGCTTGTGCTGGCAAGCATATTCCCGCACATAGAAGAAGGGCGCGCAAAGGCTGGCATCCCGAGCGGCGATATGCACTTCTTTCTCCGTTCTGACGATCCTCCCGGTTGCTACGCGCAGGGTTTTATCCTTGAGACAGTCGTCTGCCATAAAATCCCCGATGCACACAAAAAAAATATTTTGTTGTCGATTCCGTCAGAGATCGTTCTGTATCCGTTCGTGAGCGTCATATCCCTGCTGACCGATCTCGATCCCTGAATAGGGATATGGCTTCTCGGGTTGGCGAGTCTCACCTACCTCATACTGGCATTCCTCGTTTTTCCAATATGAACGATGGCTCTGGTGATACGGTATGTCGTGCAGTGGACATCGAAAACGTACCACCAATACATTACTCCTGAATCCGATACTCCCGATACTCCACCCGATGATCGTCCACGGATCGGCGAATAGACCGTTCGCGCGAAGAGAGCTGAGCCGATCAAGATTTGACCTCCAGGAAAACAACCGAACGAACGTCTCCAGCCGAGAGACCATCAAAGACGACGTAGTCGATTCCCCGCCCCACAAAGACCATATCACTCGGATCGTAGGGGAAATCCGGGAGATACGGGAGAATCTTCTCGTATACCTGCCCGCGAATGACCGATCCCGAACGTTTGACCGCGTCTCTTCGGGCATCCGAGAGATCACGGGATCGGACGACCCGCCCAAAGATCCACCCGATCAAAAAAGATAAGACCGCGAGTCCGAAGATAATTCCCCATTGTTGCCAAGATCCATCCATATCAGTGAAGAAAAAAGTTGGAAAAAGCGATCCTCACGATATTATACCCGAATCGTCCCCTCACAAGCCGGAATACCATGATTGCCATTCTCACGACCGACCCATCACTTTTCGAAAGCCTGCGTGCAGGATTGAATCTCTCATCCTCCGGACCAGACGGCGTGGCACGGGGACATGGATTCACGCTCACTTGCCGATCGGATGGAGACGTCCGCGGGCTTCTCGATGAAGCGGTAGAATCCTCCTGAGCGGAGACGATGATTTTCGCAGCGATCGCGGACTCCGTATCGAGCGACCATGAAACGGGCGATGTCGTCTTGCCAAACGTTATCCTCCCGCCAGACTCTTCGGACGGACAAGCACTCCCGCCCATATTCCTCGATCTCTACCCCGACCAGGACGACCTGCTTTACGAAGACTCGTTCGGTCTGTCGATTGGAGGGATCGCGCTAGACGCGGTCCTTCTGGACAAACCGAGCGAGGAAGACATGAATCGCCTTCGGTCATCCCAGGCTGACGCAATTCTCGATCGACTCTACTCTATCGTGGCCACCCACCGAGTCGGAGGGTACGAGTCGGTATTTCTCCCGGTTCTCGCTCTCCGGAAGCGCGATTCCCGGTCGAACATAGATCCAGCCGATTCGCTCGGGCGGACCATCTCATTTTTGCGCGATTCCTTCGCGTAAGCGAGTTGACACGGAAGGGAAAATCCATAGATTGGCAGCATGCCAGAGGGCGTTCATTTCATGTTGTCATCTATGCTTCGAGCGGATATTAAAAAACAAGGGAACCCGGGGGGTCATTCAATTATTTCGAAAACCGCGGATGTCTCTCCGGATATTCGCATCGTGTACCAGATTACTTCGCCGAGTTCGAACCTCGCTGAGTTCGTAGAGAAATCGATCCTCGACCTCGCCGTGTCGAGCATTCGTGCGAAGGAATCATTCTTTTCGGATTTTTCGTTCGTCCTAGAGAAGCTCAACAAACACCTGCGCGAATTCTCCCGCGAATACAGCACCGAGGGGCTTTCCGTCTTCCTCTCGGGACTCGTGGGCGATGAGCTCTACTTCTCGATCCTTGGCCGGAGTACAGTCTACTTCGTGAAGCACGACCAGGTCATGAATATCGCCCAGGGAATGGACACCGATGGGACAGAGTTTTCCTATGTGTCGAGTGGCGCGGTCGGACCAGGGAATACCGTATTCATCTCCAATATCGACCTCCTGGACCATCTCTCGGAAGACGATCTCGTGGATGTGTCGCGTATCTACGCGAACCGCTGATCCGTGGTGGACGAGCTTATGGAACGCGAGACTGCCGAAGAGCGAGCCGACATTATCATCGTCTACAACGATGCCGGAAAAGAGAAAAACACTTCCGGAGTGGAGGAATCGAAGTCCACACTCGCGACTGTATTCCAGCAGCTCGGCAATGCTATGGAATCACTCAAGAAGAATGAATTTGTCGGAAAAATCGTTGGACAGGTGAGTCAACTCATTGATCTCGGCAACCCCACCGTCCGAAAAATCGTCTTCGGGCTCGGAGTGGCAGTATCAGTGAGCCTGCTGTATCTCGTAGTGTCGAGCGTTTTTTCCGGACAGGCAGACACCGCGATACCGGAGGAATACCGACAAAAACTCGTCGATGCCTCTGCCGCAATCCAGAAGGCGAGCAAGGAGCTCGGAAACCCCGAACTCTTCCGGACCCACATGAAAGAGGCCGAGGACCTTATTTTCGAGGTGCGCGATAAACAACTCTTCCTCAACGATGTAACGAAACTCCTCTCCGACATATCGGTCCTCAAGAAAGAAGCGAACGGGATCGAATCGTTCTCGCTCACGAACGACACGCTCCTCTATGGCAGCGGCAGCGACGTGGTAGGAATATTCGAGGAATCCAAGCGATACTACTTCCTCATGAAAGAATCGGTCGTTGGCCCATACGTCCACGGCGGAGAAACCAAATCCTACGCCCTCCCGGACGGAGAAGAAGCTGCCTCGGGGGATATGGTCGGTGATACGCTCTACATTCTCACCGCCACCAACCGGGTCCTGCGTTTCTATAAGGGGGAATTCTCTTATGTGAACGTCTCAGGACAACCTGTCTGGCAATCGGCCGAGACCCTGCATACCTACAATTCCAATCTCTACCTCCTCTCGTCTACCGCGAGCGGCTCGGATGTGGCTCGCCACCGCCCTGGAGTCAATGGATTCTCAGCAGGAAGCTCGATCTTCTCGGATGTCGAGGCATCTACCCAGCTCTTCGATTTCGTCATCGATGGAGGATTCTACCTCCTCAAGCGCGATCTTATGATCGACCGGGTCGTCTCAGCTCCGAGCTACGCGCGCAAGTCTATCGTCATCAACAAGCTTCCGGACGGTTACCGCCTCCCAGAGAACAGCCCCGAACCACGCATGTTTCTCGCCCGCTCTCCATATTACCTCTACGTCCTGCTTGGGAATGCGGTATGGGTATTCGAGCCAAATTCCAAGCGTTTTCAAGACGTCACCTCTCTCACTTATATCGGACAATTGGAGCCGGTAGGAGCCACAATCCATACAATCTACGCCCCCGAAGACGGGACGCTCATCGTTGGGACCGACTCGGGAGAAGTCCATACCGTCAAGTTCGAGGTCACGGATGGCAAGATCATCGTCCGCTAACCGCGAACGGCTACCATGTATACTATCCGAGGAATCGTACTCGAACGCAAATTCTTTCGAGAGAAGGACATTCTCTATCGAATTTTCTCGCGCGAATATGGCAAGATCTCGGTGTGGGTCAAGATGTCCTCCACTCGCCCACTTCTGGACCTCGGTACAATCGCTCGCTTCACGGTACAGGTAAAACCGAATAAGAATCTCTGTCGGGAGTACTCCATCGAGCGGTCGGTCGACCCTGGATTGCTCGACTATGCCCGACTGAGAAATTTTCTCGACGTGGTGGCACGACTCTCGGCGAATCTCCCGGAGCGACTCGAGTACCCCTCACTCTTCGATGACTATGTCGCCTCGTTCGATCGTTTACTCGATCCGGAACGTTTCCGGTTCTGCACGGGCGTCTTTCTCCTGCGACTCGGAAATCTGCTCGGCATACTGCCCGCTGCATGCCACGGATGACCAGTGGTCGCGAAGATTTCTAAAGCTCTAGAGCTCTATCCTATCACGAGTGTCCACTCGATCCGTGGAATAGACAAAAATACGGAATCTGCAATTTGCACGTTCGTGATTCCGCACTTTCAAGCATTCGCCCATGCATAGTACGGATTGGTTCTTTCTTGCGATCGTCGGGGTCACCGGCACGATTTTCGGGAGTTTCTTCTCGGTCGTAGTCCATCGGCTCCGTACTGGTGAATCCGGATTTCTCACAGGATCAAGCCACTGTCCACTGTGCGGACATACACTCTCGGTTCGAGATCTCGTTCCGGTATTCTCGTGGCTCGCCTCACGTGGGCATTGTCGCTATTGTGCAGGGGGTATTCCCGCATCATATCTGCTCATGGAGGCTGTAAGCGGTCTCAGCGCGGTATTGCTCTCTTGGGGACTCTCGTGGTCGTATCACGTACCCCCGAGTATGCTTCCGACCTTTGGGGAGTGGTGGTGGACCATGGGGACGCTGTTTGTGCTTTTTCCGGTCGCATGGTACGATATTCGACACATGGAGATTCCGGATGAGATCATTCGACCCGCTACGACCGTGATTCTCCTCGTGCAACTGATTGCCTGGCAATTCGATTGGCCACTCCCATTCTTCGGATTTTTCAACACCGGCCACTGAGCACTCTTCGAAGGGGTATTCACAGCTCTTCTCATTCTCGTATTCTTCTCCCTGCAAATCCTCATTCCGTGAGCGTGGCACGCGATCCAAACCCGGAAATTCCGCGCGCTCGCAGATCTCATGGCATCCCTCGTTGTATTCCCCTTTTGGATGGTCTCGCTCGTAGGGCTCTCCCGCAGAGATTCCCTAGACAACGAATCAGACGCTCCACTCCCTTCCTGGATGGGATTCGGAGACCTCCGGATTGCTGTCTTCATGGGACTACTCGGTGGCATGTGGGGAGTTCTCTGAGTCATGTTCGCCTATATTATCGGTTCTGTTTTCGGTATTGCATGGGTCGCTTCGGGACGATCATCCATTATTCCGTTCGGCCCCTTTCTCTCCATTGGACTCATGTTGGCATTGGCATTTGGCCCTGCCATAGCCAGTCAGCTTCTGTCGTAACATTGGTAGCCTCGGCACGACACGAAAAAGACAATACCGTGTCGAATCTTTTTGCTGTTGATTTTAATATTGGCACGTATATAATTTAGGTGCCAGTCGAGGAGAATCCTCGATGAGCGTTTACCTCCTCAACCATCTGTTTATGTTCTACGCCAAGGTGAGTTCATACGCTCGTGATCGGGACGGACGCGTTCATCGCTTCGATAAATCGTTCGCCAATCCCGATGAGTACCGCTCTTTTCTCACGGAGAATCCCGAATATTCCTCCGAGCGGATGTGGCCGTTTTGAGGCTTCTTCGAATGATGGAACGATCTCTTCTCACTCGAATCACCATCCTCCCGAAAGTCCGACCTGCAGACTCCCGCCCTTCCGGATGGCATAGATATCAGCCGATACGAGCAGGCAGCACGCGAAATCGAGGCGGGGGAGCAGAAGAAAGCTCGCCGAAAATCCGAACTTGAACTCGGAAAACAGCGGATCCAATCGTACTTGGAGCGATTCAAGAATGCCGGAAGATCGGATCTCACTGCATCTGCGGAAGCGGACCTCAAGAAGATCGATGAGGAATTGGCTTCACTCGGGTAAAATTCTTTTGGACAACGCATAAAACCCCTCTATACTGGCGAAAGTATTTCGTCAGTATTTTTTATGCGAATTCTTCGTTCGGGTATTGTGCTCGCCGTCATGGGACTCGGGCTTTCTCTCGGTACACTCTCGACATCAGCACAGACCGATGATGGTCGGTATTACCCCGTGGTACAGATCATCAGCTACGACATGCTCCACGGCACCTATCCCGAGATGCTCGGCTGGGGAAGTGCATCGGTCGTGGATGATTCGGGACTTCTGGTTTCGAATAATCACGTCGTTGTAGATGGACAGGACAAGGAAGTCGATGCCTTTTCCATCTGTGTTACCACCTCCCGCGCAGAGCGTCCCGACTGTCGGTTTACTGCCCACGTCCTAGATCGCGACAGCACGAAAGACCTCTCGGTTCTACGAATTGATCCGACCGATATATTCGGTGAACCGGTTGATTTTTCCCTTTTCAGATCACTTGAGATAGCCGACGACAGCGAGCTTCCTGATAATCTGTCGTCCGTCACGGCGGTCGGATACCCCTGGATCGGGGCAGACACCGTGAGCGAGACAACCGGAATCGTGAGCGGCACGATCGAGTATAACAACGCAAAGTATATCAAATCGGATGCGACCATTGCTGGTGGAAATTCCGGAGGCGCGCTCCTGGATGCCGATGGGCGTCTCGTGGGAATCCCGACGTTTACCATCGGATACGACACGTCTCTCGGATACGCCCTGTGGATCGGCGAAGCGCGGGATTTCATTGAAAATGCTGCAAAAAACGAGGCGACACAAAAAGACTCGGATACCGCCTTCCGCGAAAATCGACGGATCGTGGAATGAGCCAACGATAACGGATATATAAATGACTCGTTTGTTTCGGTATCCTACCCATCGAACTACGAGACACAGGTCTACATAGAACGAACACGCCTGCAGATTGTCTCTACCGGCAAGAATGAATCCGACCTCTCCAGCGTCACGATCGATTTTATCTCCACGCCCAAGGTTGACGAAGAGCGATTCCTCTACCTGCTCGAAAGCCAGGGATTTTACAGCCGCTCGTACCACAAGCTTAAGAAGCGCGTTATCGGAGAAAAAACTTTTTATGAAGCCATTCCAAAAAGCGGTCCGAATTATAGCAGCTCGAAGATTCTGATCGGCCGTATCAACGACCATGTCACGGCCGTCATGAATATCCAGGCTGCCTTCTACGACTCAACGCTGCAGGATACCTACGAAGCTGAGTATGCGCGATTTCTCCAAAATGTCGTTTTCTATGATTCCCCCAAACCAGCCTTGCCACTGCGTATGCCAGAGCTGGGACTCACTCTCTCATCGTCCGACTCTCTCGCATACAGCGCGTACTACGGATTCATCACGGGATTCTTCGGCAATCTGCACGAGTCGTTCAATCTTTCCATCTCCGAATTCGATGACCAGTTCGATAGCTTCGAGGAATTCGCTGATTACCGAGACTCATATTCCTACGGAGGCAAGCCGACCCGCATCAAACTCGGAACCATCGATGGTCTTATTGAGTGCAGCGGATATGCGTACTTCCCGATGGATCGAGATGAAAATGGGAACATTCTCCCGGAAATGACGAACTGCAGTATCCTGCTCTACAAGGTGGAATCCGGACCTGTTCCACACACCGTATCGGTATCGATCACTTCGGAAAAGCGCAATATCGAGAAGAATATCGATCGCACATACGCCGCACTCGGACGTATGTTCAAGCAGGAAGTGGATATCTCCTCGATACCGAACCCTGCCCGCCAAATAACTGTATACTCGGATATTGCAGACCAATCTATCGAATACAATAGTCGGATCGCCTGGCTCGTGGACCACGGTCTCCTCCCGAAGAAATCCATGCTCCTGCCGATGCAGGCCGTAACTTGGGGGGAATTTCTCGATATGTATGTGCGGTTCATGTACGGCGTAGAATACTCCGAAGAAGCTGCCAAGTGCACTCCTGGAGACTACGGATGCCGATTCGCAACGATCGATCTCGCGACTCTCTACCCGGAAAGAAAACCGGACGAGGGCAATGCAAAGAAAACCTTGCAGGATGTGTTCGCATCTCTCGAAATCGAGTACAATCAACCAGTCGAGGCGTACTTCGATTCGTCTCTTGAGCAGGTTCTACTTCTGGAGATTGCCGGAGTCGATACGAGCAAGATCTCTTTCCAGGACATGTGGGACCTCTGGAATGAGACGGAACAATCCGCTGAATTCAATATTCGCATCCAGGAAGTTGAAAACGCCATCTACCGGGGAGAGCGGGTTTCGAGCTACCAGGTGTTCTCAGGCTACGCTACATACACCACGAACTGCTATCTGTATCAGAATTCGGCCGGACTCATCCGCAAGGACTGCTCCGGAAACACGAACAAGGTCCGATTCAATGCCACCGAGTCGGCTCGCAAGAGTCTGAGTGCGGTTGACGCATATAAGACCCGGATTTCGATCATTGATTCACCCGTCTGTACAATGGGATCGGCAGAATACTCGACGGATTCCTGCCTCGCCGCCCTCAACGAGAATGAGAAGAAGCGTCTGGAAGAAACCGTGGAATACATGGATGCTCACTGGATTCTCTCTCGGGCAGGTGCGATAGACTGGTTCCTTGACCGGATGGATTTCTCCCTCTTCGATGAATCCCTCGCAAAAAACAAGAATACCGATCTTGAGACCGAGGAGATTGAAGAAGCCAAGGAGTCCGAGGAGGAGGCAGCAAACGGATAACCCCTCTACGCAAAAAGTCGACGAACGAGCGAGAGCGCGAGTGTCTGATCGAGGAAGTACGGACTCGTGGCAATCGTCACGACTCTCGCAGTCGACATGCCAGCACGAAGAATACCGATCATGTGGTCGGTATTTTCGTTTCACATTTCTGGGGCAAAAAAATCGAGATCAATATTCAGGATCGCCCCGTCACAGTATTCTGAGAAATTCTCGTCATGCTCTCGCAGTACGAATTCGGACTCGATTCGCGTCATCTCACCAATGAATCAGGATCGGATCGCTGGAACAATATAATTCCCCACCTGGCACCGTGCATGCGCAAACTCGAACGTGGATGTATGATCGAGATCCGCAACACTCGGCAGTATTGCATCATTGGGCCGCAGATCTGAATGCTGATCTACGTGCACGAGACAATTGCTGGTCGTTGGGATAATGCCATCTATCGCGGATTCGAGCCAGTACGCCAGCGCGTAATTATGATTATCGAGAAGAAAGATTCTCTGGCTCTCTCGGTCGACTCGCAGGTGCTCCGCGAGACCCACGTATTCTCGCGTCATACTATCCTCGTCCACCACAAAGACGATCTCACTGCCGAGGCATGCCTCATCCAGAGATTGAGTGATCCGAAGTGGTGGCACGAAAAGACCCAGATATCCGGATGCGAGTTCACGATTACCAACGATACGGGTTTCGAGAAATCCTTCTCTCAAGAGCATATTATGCTGATTTCGGGAGTGCTGTCATAATCTCAGCGAAGACCTCCTCGGGTGTCTTGTGGGATGTATCGACCACGAGATCGAAGTGGGACGTATCGAGATTATCAATGCCGTAATACTCGAGGTATCGCTTGGATTCGCTCAGGCGACGCGCCTCGGTATCACGGATCGCCTCCTCGATCGTCTCATGCTCGTCGATGCCGGCACGGGTGAGATTTTCCCGATCATGAAAGAGTCGCTCTACTCCGACGCGTGCGTTGACAGAAAGAAAAATCTTGAACGAGTGGGGAATAAAATGAAACGCGAGTCGTCCGTCGATAATAAAATTATCTTCGTTCTCCCCCATTGCTCGCTGGCGATCATCTACAATCCGATCTGTCTCACCCCCATCATGTTCTATGGATTGGTTGAATTCGAGCAGGGTCATACCCCGCTCGCGGGCAAGCTCCCGAAAAAAATCACCCGTCGAATATCGGCAGTATCCGAGTGCATCGGCGAGCATTTTTCCGACCGTAGATTTTCCGGCCCCCTGGTGTCCTGCGAGCGAAATGATCATAGTTCTCCGGATTAGTGTTTGGTATCGAGGCTCCCAATGAGAAGCTCGAGACAGATGAGCGTGGATGCAAGGAGTCCTACCGTGGAAACCTGCATGATACCGAACCGATGAAATGCGATCATTGCAAGTAAGAAGATCGCGAGGAGCGTGCCCTGCCGAACACTCGTCATGAGCGTGGCAAACGATACCTCTCCGCGATACCAGATACGCTTGATAAAGTAGAGCACAATCCCGACGAGCGACATGACCGCGAGAAGTGCCGAGATCCCCATGCTCCCGACCGACAGTACAATGTCACGCTCGATATCCATGAATCGGTAGAGCAGATACATGGAAAGAACGCTCGTAATATGGATAATGAGAAGCAGGAGAATATACGGAGTAACGCGCATAAGTCTG
Organism: Patescibacteria group bacterium UBA2023; assembly: GCA_002335145.1. Lineage (GTDB taxonomy): Bacteria > Patescibacteriota > Gracilibacteria > BD1-5 > UBA2023 > UBA2023. The sequence continues at coordinate 44,477 of DDBV01000034.1, read as the reverse complement.
GACTACAGTTGAACGGATGCGATAATCTCTGGAAGCTTGCTGAGGTCCTCGGTGATAATGCCGCGCTTCTTCGGGTCGTAGAGGGCGACAGCCGGATGGTAGCACGCGAGCACGACCGGCGCGAACGAGAGGGGCCTGTCGGCGACACCATGAATCCTGAAACACTGCCCACGACTCTGGGTCATGCCCCGATTCGGTACGAGAAAATTGAAGCTGAATCGTCCGAGTGTCACGATCACATCGGGGCGCATAAGCTCGAGCTGCTCTACGAGGTACCCCGAACACGCAGCGATCTCCGCAGGTGATGGATCACGATTATCGGGCGGCCGACACTTCACGATATTGGTGATGTAGTAGTCGCGCTCGCGCTCGAGTCCGAGATCCTGGAGGATAGAGGTGAGAAGCTTGCCACTGCGCCCAACGAACGGCACCCCCTCTATGTCCTCGTTCTTGCCCGGAGCCTCACCAATGAAGAGAATCCGCGAGCCAAAGTGCCCATCGCCCGGGATGGGCGAACGGCAGCCGGATCGCAGTGGACAACGATCACAGGCGCGGATACGGGTATCGAGATCGGCGTTGGTCATGGCGGAATTGTACGCAATTCGCGCCGGAATGCAACGCGAGGGTTGCCTTCGGACGGACTTCGGATATAATCGCGCCCACGCCCGGATGGTGGAATGGTAGACACGAGGGTCTCAAAAACCCTTGTCGAGAGGCGTGCGGGTTCGAGTCCCGCTCCGGGCACCAGACGAATACAACCCCTGTAGGGGGTTTTATTTTGTACGAGGATTGTTTCGAGTACAATAAGATTCTTCTATCTTGTCAGATTTTATGAAACGAATCGTTCTCACAATTGTTCTTCTTTTATTATCTGTATCAGTAAAAAATGTTCATGCCGAGACGGGGAATATAGTTATGGAAAAGGGTATCTCGAAAGAGGAAGTGGTAAACATTGTGAACGAAGAAATCGGTTACAAACTCTTGGAAGCGGAGAAAAATTTGGAAGAAAAAATTCATGACGGGTACCAACAAGCGGTAGACTCAACAACATCCATAGCAAATAATAGCTTTTCAGCACAATGAGTGCTGTTATCTACATTCTCAATATTGATCTGATTTATATTGGTTTTGATAGGATGATTGGTATCTTGGTATGTAACTAAAATGTTGAAAATCATAGATAGTAAAAGTAGAGATATTTCAGAAACAAAAGCATATATTGAATCTTTACAGATAGAAATCGAAAAATACCCAGAACTACTTTATCATAAGTTAGAAGAAACGGAAGTAGCATATACTATCGATCGATTAACCGCTGAACCGGAAGAGATTGTAAATTCGTATACGTATCTGACAACCAAAAAAATATGATTTCGATTTTATGAAGAACTCTGCAAATTATTCTCTATATCTAAAGAATGGGACTATAGTCGACGCTATCTATTCTTGTTACTAGAAAACTTCCCGGAAAAACTATTTTTAGATAAAAATTTATGGAAAGATGTCATAGGGAAGATTGATTTTCAAACAAACACCTTTGACTCCGAGCGAAAAAATATTATTTCTCGCATAACTAAAACATTTCTAATACAACCCGACAAATTAAAACTTCAATACATTGAGTTTATTAAATGGTGTAAGGCGGATATTTATCAATCACATAAATCTATGATTAAAGAAATCTTTAAAGATAATGCGCAAACGGATTTATACGAAGAAATAATGAATTTAGTAGAAACGTCTCGTCCGACATTAGCTGAATTACTTAGTAACAAAGCATAGCTCCCCCATGCTCCTCTCCACCCTCCCCTCCCTCGCCGCCGAGATAGCCCGCCTGCGTGCCGACGGCAAGACGATCGTCTGGACGAACGGCTGCTTCGACCTCATGCACCCCGGGCACATCGAGACGTTTCGCGTGGCAAAATCACTCGGAGACATCGTTGTGGTCGGCATTAATTCGGATGCGTCGCCCTACTGGGCGACCAAGCCAGGTCGCCCCATTAATAGTGAGAAGTTTCGTGCCGAGATGGTAGCGAGCCTGCGCTACGTAGATATTGTGTATCTCTACGACGGCGAGACCCCCATAGAGCCGATCGCGGCGATACTGCCGGATGTCTTGCTGAAGGGCGGAGACTACGATCCCGATACTATTGTCGGGGCACGAGAGGTGCGCGAGAACGGCGGACGAGTGGTGACCGTGCCGATCGTGGGAGACTATTCCACGACACAAATCGTGAAGAAGGTCTGCGAGGTGTACGGCGCGGAAGCATAACCAGACAAAGAGTCCGAATACGAAAGACGAATCCATCGCTCTTTCGTTTTTTTTAGCGTGCGCGGGCGTATATTCTCATCCAAAATTGCCATGGCAACGCAACAAACTTCCTCTGCGTGGACGAGCGAAAACCCGATCCTCGCGAACGGAGAGCTCGGACTCGAAACCGATACCGGACGCGTGAAGCTCTGAGATGGGGTGCGTCAATGGACACAGCTCTCATACTTCGCCTCGGGAGTGGGGCTCTATGGAGACCTCTCAGCGCAATCATCTCTCGCACCGACCGGACATCTCCTCGGCGGCGTCATTACTCCGTCAGTCGCGAGCGGCACTCTCACGGTCGCCATCAAGACACTCTCGGGCAATGATCCGTCTGTCTCCGAGTCGGTCATTATCCGCATCGGAGACAAAACCCGGCGCATCGTGGCACCGCTCTCGCTCTCGCTCGATAGTGGTACGAACCATATGCAGGCTGGGAGCTCGCTCTTCGCCGATCATGAGATCGACTACTTCGTCTACATCGGACACCGATTCTCGGATGATACACTCTTCCTCGGAGTGTCGCGATTCCCCCACTATCTGGATAGTGCTCATGCGAGCGATGGTGCAACCGCTGAAAAATATCTCGCATGCTCCAACACTCCCTCGACCACTGATCCAGTAGAGAATGTCGGACGATTCTCCGCGAGTCTCTCCGGTACGTACGCATGGACTCTCTCGTCATCTGCGACCGTGCAGCGACCGATCCGTACCACCAGAGTCTTGTCGTACTCGCCCGCACTCGATCTCGGAGGAGCAATCCTGAGCGGATACGAAGAAGCGAGATACCAGATTCATGATTCGTTCGTCCGAGTGGATTTCTATGCCAATGGTCGCTCACTCTCGGGTGCGGCTGGTACGATCGGGGTGAGTCTCCCTGTCGCAATCAATTCGTATACGATCACGAAATTCGCGATCCTCTATACCCCGACACTCGGCAACACCATGGGTATGATGCAGGCATTTTCGGATCGGATGGTATACAACAACGGCTCAAGTTTCGCGGACTTCGCTGGAAACGAAGCAACGGTCTACCTACGATGCAACGAAACCTTCTCGATTGAGTAAAAGCGAGAATCCCTTTGGGTTGCAAAAATCTCCAAAATCCGTACCCTTCCGGTACGGATTATTTTTATAATCGAATGTTCAGCGTTATCCTTCCATTCCTATGGCTTTGTGTTGCGAGCGCGTTTGTCCTCCTTGCGTTCGGTCATTTTGTCTCTGGTAAGCCATTTGAGTCAGACGCGTTCATCCTGCTCTCGCTCGCGCTCCTGCCACCTGCAACGGCAGCCATTGCCGCAATAGCAAAAGACGCGGCCTCTGAAAGCTGGATGTTCTCAGAACGAACGAAATACCGGTACTTTGCAGCGGCTGCTTCGGGCGTTATTGTGTCTTTCTTTCTTGGTCAATCATGGTTTGTGGGAGTCATGGCATTCCTGCTTACATTCTCGTTTGCGTTTCGCATCGATGCCAGGTTCTTCTTCGTGCCCGCCATCATCCTCGTTGCACTCTATCCTATCTCGGCTCTCTCAGACACTGGCCGTGCTGCGGCAGGAGGAATCCTGATCCTCGCAGAAATCGCGACCGTGACAGGACTCATTCGTCTGCTTGTTGACACGATCGCCTGATCTGTCCAATTCCCCTGACTCGGCCAATGGAGTTTCAAGAACTCCTGACGCTTCCCATCAATTCTCTCGATCGGAATCGCCTGGACATGACTTGTAGCTATCTGACTAGCTATGCTTTTCGAGTTCCATCTCTCGAATTGAATGCAGAGTGTTTTCGGTATCTTGCTCCTTTCCATCTCCGCACACTCACTCTCGTATGCGGAGAAAATGGAGCGATTCATACGCAAATACCTGGACGCGATCGCACGAACGGGAATAGCGATCGGCGCGGAACTCTACTATTGTCTTACGGCCGGGTTTGCACTCTACCTGCTCAATGTCGATCCGACAAAAATATCCGAACTCGCATGACTCGTACTCTTTGTCTATATCCTTGGATGACTTTCGGCCATTTCCTCACAGGGGCGATTCTCCCGGCCATTCGATATGCACGAGTCATGACGAAGCCATATATGGGTCATTTTCGCAGGGTGTATACTCGTGTTTATTTCGGCCGGAGCCATTCTCGCGCGATTCAGTCTCAATCAACATGCATGGTGGACATTGCCACTCTCCATCGGGTCATATCTCGCATGCGTACACCTCCTCACGCATGGGAGCCGATTGGGTCTCCCACATATACCAGGCATTCGCGATATGCGCCGACGGGGCCTCGGATGGATCGCTCCAGTGCTCAAGCCAGACCTTATACTGTCCGTGATCGGATCGTGACTCCTCATATGGATGACCTTCTCACACCAGCATACTGCGAGTATCGCCATGGAGGACTTCCGTCGCGATATGCAACAACGAGGATTCGAACCAGCCGTAACACGCCTCATCTCGCAGCTCCCAACAAAACAACCGACATGGGCTCCGCCCCCGATAGACCTGATAGTCCTCCCGGACATAGGCGAATCATCGACCGGAAGCACTCAGGAATCCGCTCTACCAGACACCATGGAATCCACGGTCGATCTCGCAGAGACAACAACTCCGCAGGACACGCTAACGACCACAAGCGAGATTCCTCCCCCAACAATCGGAAGCATGCATAGCTTCCCGAGATTGCTCTGATTCGGCAACACCGGACCAGACGTCCGTGAGCTCCAGGGTATCCTGCGGGATGCTGGCACGTATACGGGGACGATTGATGGGGTGTATAGCGAATTAACCGGTGACGCGCTGGCTGAATTCATTAGGCGACATACTGGTATCGCCGGCTTCAGGCAGCTCGGCCCCATGGCACGAGAACGACTCCTCTCGCTCCCACTTCCGACCCCATTCGACTGATAATCTCTCACTCATGCCCCTCATCCGCGCGCTCGTGCGCCTCTCGCGTCCGCATCACTGGATCAAGAACCTCCTCCTGTTTGCTCCGGCATTCTTTAGTGGAAAAATCTTCTCGATCGAGTGACTCGCCCTGCTCTGTGTGGGATTCATCGCATTCTGCCTCGTCGCGAGCGCAGTGTACGTGATGAACGACTACTTCGACCGGGAGAAAGATCGCCTCCACCCAAAGAAGCGATTTCGTCCGCTCGCATCCGGCACCGTCTCACCACGTCAGGCTCTCGTGCTCGCTGGAGCATTGCTCCTGTTGTCGATCGTGGCATGTGTGTTTCTGCCCATCGAATTCTCCGCCCTGCTCTCGGTCTATTTCATTGCGAATATCGTCTACTCCACCTGAGCCAAGCACGCGGTCATCCTCGATGTGCTCGCGGTCGCGCTCATGTACTTCTTGCGAGTCTTGGGCGGGGCCATGATTATCCATGTCGAGATTTCAGCATGGATCTTCATTACCGTGTTCTTCGGTGCGGTATTTCTCGCGAGCGGTAAGCGTTTCGCTGAGTTGCGATCGACCAACCTAGACAAGCGACCCGTCCTCTCCGAGTACATAGAGGATACTGTCCGGATGATGTTCTTGGTTTCCATGGGGGCATCGCTCCTCGCATATTCGCTCTACACCGTCGATCGCGAGGGGGTGTATTTCTACTCCATCGTTCTCGTGACCTACTCATACTTCCGGTACGCGCACCTCGTCTTGGCACACGGTGGGGGTGAAGAGCCCGAATCACTTCTACTCCATGATACCGGTATCGCGGTCGCCGGCATCCTGTGGCTCACGTTCTCACTCGGAGTCTATTACCTGCCATAAGCCATGAACGACCGCACGATCAAATTCATCGACGCAACCATCGGCCGGCTCACTGTGAAGCTCATGGGCATGGGTCGAGGCCGCAATGCGCGTCCGATCCCATCATGGAATCTTGACGACCATTCGGAGTTCTTACTCATCCGCCCGGGCGGTATAGGAGACGCCGCGCTCCTCGCACCACTCATCCGGTGGCTCTCGGATCATGGCAAGACCGTAGATATTCTCTGCATGCAGCGCAATGCTGGAGTCTTTTCCATCCTGCGGTCTCGTGGGATGATTCGTCATATCAATCATCTCGATAGCCCGAGTGATATGATACGTCTCATTCGCCACCATCGGTATGATGTGATCCTCGATACCGAGCAATCATTCTATCTCTCGGCGGTCGCGTCACGATTCATCCGCCGATCGATCATCATCGGATTCGATACGAACGAGCGGCGCAATCTCTATGATGCATTCGTGCGATATTCCCAAGAAGATTACGAAGCCGAAAGCTTCATGCGACTCCTCGAACCATTCGGCATACAGGAACGTCCCATATTCACCCCCGTGAGTCGCAGCCGCGGGAATACGCTCGCGGTCTTCGCGGGCGCATCGCACCCGGGCCGTCTCTGGCCACCAGACCACTGGCGCGAGGTGCTCGACCGGATCGGAGACCGATTCGACGAAGTAATCCTGATCGGCGGACCCGCAGAAAAAGAGCTCAATGACAAGATCGCAAAAGCGTATCGTCACAAGAATCTCCGAAACGAAGCTGGCAATCTCACGCTCGGCGGCACGCTCGAAGTACTGGAATCTGTCTCACACCTGCTCTCAACCGACTCGTGACCCCTACATCTTGGCACACTCGCGAGAGTCCCCCATCGGTTCGCTATCTTCGGCCCGGGCGTAGCCGAAAAATGGGGCGCGGGATCGCACGTCATCAGACGATCGATCCCCTGCATCGGATGCAACTCCGCCCGATACAGCCAGACTCCGCCCTGCCCGTACAAATTCGCCTGCCTACAAGAACTCACGCCTGATACCGTTATTACTTCCTTTCTCACCCACCAATGAGTACCGAACGAAATATAGACGACTACTACGAGACCAATATTCGCAGGTTCGACCCCGAGATGAACAAGATGTTCGGCATGTATCGCCGACACCTCGCATACCTGCGCCCGGGCATGCGCGTGCTCGAAATCGGCCCTGGCAATGGAGGATTCAGCGCGTATATTCGCGGGACGTTTGGCCTCAAGAGTGAAGACTTCACCCTCCTCGATATCTCCCATACGGTCGTCGAGGCGTTGCGTGCCAACCCCGAGACGTCGTCGTTTCACATCGAGGAGTCGGATGTTGTAGATTTCCTGGAGCGCGAATGACCCGCCTATGATCTCATCATCATGCGCCACGTGCTGGAGCACTTCGAGAAAAAGACCATCGACCGGCTCCTGCCGCTCGTGGAGTCGCGCCTCTCGAGCGGCGGACGCCTCCTCGTGGAGGTGCCGAATCTCGCCAATACGCTCTTCGGCAGCTACATGGCCTACGGGGACTACTCCCACTATACCCACTTCGCCGACAAGTCCCTGCGTGAGGCCGTGCAATGGAACATGAAATCCTGCTCGGTCCGGTGCTACAATACGTTTTATCGACCATTCTTCTCAACGAATATCACACTTTCGCTCACATTCATCGTGGGACTCGCGGTCGAGCTTTTCTCTGCATTCTTCACACTCCCGACCTACGCCTACGGCAATCGGGTCTTCGGACCAAGACTCGTGGCGATCATCACGAAAAAGTAGCATGTTCACTCCTCTCAATATCACCCTCTACCTCGCGGGGATTCTCCTGGGCGCGATTGGGGCAATCCTGCTGAAAATCGGATCATCGTCCGTCCGATCGATCGAGCCGACCATATCGTCTGTGTGGCAGCATGTCGTCCTGAATCCCTGGCTCATGGGCGGAATCATGTGCTACCTCCTGCCGACCGCGATATGGATCTATCTCCTCTCACGGGTGCCACTCTCCCAACTCCAGCCCATGCTCGCACTCACGTATGTGGTCACGCCACTACTCGCGCTACTCGTACTCAGCGAGCATATCCCGCTGACTCGATGGATCGGCATCGGCGTCATCATTGCAGGAATCGTCATTGTTACCATAGAATAAGCCATGCTCTGATACGGCGTTATCGCGCTCGATCTCGTTCTGGGGCTCGTCACCGGATGCCTCTTGGTCGGTCGTGGCCTCACGAATGGAGCACTCTCTGTTGGGATTGCCATGATCCTCTCGCTCATCGTGAAGGCAGTGATCCTCGGGACAATCCTCGGACTCTTCGGCCTCTGGACTCCCGATACTGTCGTTCCGGTGGCTCTGGTTGTCGATGTGATTCTTGGTGGGATTCTCGCATTCTTCATACGGGATATTGCTCGTGGATTCGAAGCATCGACCCGATGAATTCGACCGGACGCCGGATGGATCGCGATTGGATCAGTGCTGATTCTCCTCTCTCTCGGTATCTATAATACCATTCCATTCGGTGGAGATGAGCTCATGTACCACCTGTCGATCACGGTGGAGATGCTCCATCACGGGGGGTGGACCATGGATCTCGGGCTCTCGCACTACTGGCACAACGACATCTGGCAGTGGTATCCGAAGCATCATTATTTCGTCATGGGGTACCTGCTCGCACTCGCGGGCATGTCCATTGTCGGCGTGCAGATCGCTGGCATTCTCGCCATGTTGTTGTTCGCGCTCGCGACGGCGCGCCTGCTCTCGCTGCTTTTTGAGGACGCTGGGATAGAGTACGGTCCGTGGCTCGGTCTCTCGACCGTCCTCACACTCTCCATTCCGGTCGTCTTCCTGCATTTCTTCGTGCGAGGAGATACATTCCTGCACGCGCTGATTCTCATCATCCTCGTCCTGCTCCTACGTCGGTCGTATCTCATGGCGGGATTTCTCGGTGCATTCATTCTCTGATTCAAACTCACGGCATTCATCTACGTTGCGTTCATCTTCACCGTCTACTCGGTGGTCCATTTCCGAGAGGTCATCGCATTCATCCGATCTCGATCCCTCATGGCATGGAGCATGATCAGCACGGGACTCGTGGTGTGGATTGCATTCAATTGCTCCAATCACATCAACAACTGGCTCGTGCACGGTAATCCTCTCTACCCGCTCAATATTATTCACACCGAAGAAACCGGCGCGTGACTCGGTACGAATGCTGCGAGTATTCTCTCTCGACTCATCTTCAACGATCAGATCAACTATTCCACGTTCTTTTACCACCTACCACAGTTCTTCTGGCAACGCCTCATCTACAATTACGATAATGGTATCGGACTCTACGGATTCACCATGGTGATCGGATACGTCAGCTTCCTCGCGGTCTTCGCTCGGCGCATGACCCGATTCCAGCTCTTTCTCGCTATCTTCGCGGTCGGATACATGCTCTACGTGTCGATCTCGACACCCCTGTTTCTCACGCTGCGCTACCACCTCTTCGCACTCGTAATCCTCAACGCATTCGTGATTCTGCTCGTCTCGCGATTCGCATGGCGATGAATCTTTGTCTGGGCATGCGTCTTCCTCAATGTCTGGATCGCGTTCCCATTCATCGGGGCCTATACGCAGGCGAATTCCGGCATGCAGCAGCTCGCGATTCCAACCACCTCGGACTACTGTGATAAGATCGAGCACATTTGAAATCTCGAACGCGATGACTACCGATCGGCATGGTCGCTCATCTGTGAGACGATGCGGGATTCCAATATCCTCCTCGTCAATCAAGTATTCTCCTTCTATCTCTACGGTCGAGATTTCTCAAATCAGCTCTCCGCTCCCCTGTTTTTCGGGCCCGATGAATTCGCCCGGTACCTCCGAGACCACCGTATAGATGCAGTGGCGACATCGAACAAGAATAACCTCTACGCCGACTACGGGACGACCGAAGATTCTATCTATACGAGCACCCACGACAGCAATGATGAGAGCGTGCTCTTCTGCGATGAAACCCCTCGATCGGATGTCGTGAGTCTCTCGATCAAGTACCAGATTGATCGCGATGCAGATACCATGGTGAATTTCGGAATCAATGATTTTGAGTCCGCAACATTGCTCGACAATCATCATGAAGCGGTGATCCTGCTCGACCAGCCGACCGATGTACGCAATACCTGCATAACGATCTTCGACACGCCCACCGAGTCGCTCGATCGAGAGCGAAAGACCGTCCACATCAGTGCTATACAATACACACTCGCTGATGGGACAAGCCTGTCCGGCACTCCATCGGATTACCGATTCCAGGACTTCCCCATAGAGACACGTTGGCTCAAGACCCTCTGATGGACGCCCTGATACCAAGACCAGTACGCCGATCTCGATTTCTTCACTCTCTGGAAACCACCCTATGAAACGCGATAATCTTTTCCTCGGGCTCGCCAGTCTCATCCTAATACTCGTCATATTCGGGCCATATGCCGTATCGAGCGGGTACTTCCTGACGGTCGACTGGATCTACGCCGACAAGCTCTGGCCGGTGGAGACGCTCTACTACCCAAATCAATATCCCTGGATCTTGCTTCAGGGGTGGCTTTCAGAGATTATCCCAGCGTTCATTGTCCAGAAGATCGTCCTCGCAGGGCTCCTCCTTCTTTCGTTCTCGTCCACGGCATTTCTGCTGAGACGATCCAATGCATCGAATCGGTGGCTCATTCTCGTTGGAATGATCTTCTTTGTCTTCAATTCATTCTTCTACGCGCGCTTCGCACAGGGACAGGTCTACCTCCTGCTCGGACACGCGCTCCTGCCGTATGTGCTGGGGTACTGGCTCTACGCACGCGACCGATGACAATGGAAAGACATCCTTCTCGGAGCACTCATCGCCGCAGTCGCAGCCTCACTCTCACCGCATTCGCTCTACTTCCTCGTGCCGATCTGCATTGTAATGCTCCTCATCCGAATGCGATCGGTCGACACGAGACGGATTATTGGATTCGCCCTCGCGACGATTCTCGTGATTCTGAGCATCAATGCCTACTGGATCACCCAGGTTTCCTCGCAGACAAATCTCGATCGTTTTTCCCTCTCCGATGCCATCGCATTCTCCACGACCGTCTCACCCGGAGAGAACCTCTATGCGAAGCTCCTCTCGCTACGAGGATTCTGGGGAGAGACGAGCGGACGCATTCTCCCGACCGATACAGCATGGGATTCGCTCGGACGAGTCGCGTTTTTGTTGCTTTTCGCGCTTGCGTTCATTGGAGCAGAGGGTCGTCTCTCGAATACCGAGAACCCCCATAAGACCGCCGACATGGGACTCATAGCGATCGCGGTCATCGCCTATATCCTCTCGTTTGGCATGGCGCGGGAGTCGGCATTCTTTTCGATCAATGCGTGGATGTTCGAACACCTCCCATACTATGCGGGGCTTCGAGAACCGCACAAATGGCTCTCAATTCTCGCGGTCGTCTATGGATTCTTCATAGTCCATGGAGTCCGGACAGTTGCTATTCGTCTTTCTCGACTCTCGCACCTCGGTGAATGACGCAGTATCCTGACGGCTTCAGTAGGATGCATCACCATTATCTCGATAGGAAATCCCCTCATGGCATGGGGAGTGTACGGACAGCTACATGGTACCTCCTATCCAACGAGTTTTCATACACTCAATACGACACTCGCCCGATCAGATTCGAATACCGCCCAGTCCTGCCAGTATCGAGAAACGGGAGTTGTCCAAGACTGCTACGATGTCCTCGCGTTCCCGTGGCACATCGCCCTCTCGTTTCCATTCACTCAGGGACGCGTCATCGCGAATCCGGCCGCATTCCTCCTCCCGAGCCAGCGCGTACTTTTCGGGGATAATATCGAAATCGGCACGATATACAGCCAGAGCGATCGACTCGCGAGTCGTGCAATCGAAAAATACGTGGGGCCAGAAGGACTCTTTTGGAATGGCGATACAACCGACCCCGAGCTATGATTTCGCTACGATCTCGGCGCACTCGGAATTCACCATATTCTCCTCTTCAAGACGGCAGACTTCGAGCGATACGCCACACTTCTCGACACATGGTTTGAGCCGATCGAGCAAACAGACGAATATACGCTCTACTCTACGAAAGAGCTCCGATAAATCAGATTTCTCTCTCAATCAGATCACCATCATCGTACACAGGATTAATCCGCATTGTGCGTGTATCGAGTACATCGATCCGACAGGACTGTTGTTTGTTCTCAGTCCATCCCTCGTACTGGCCGCAGAGCGGGAGCATGTACGGGGTATTTTGGAGTATTCCGTCAGGCCCAACTGATCAAAAAATCGAATAATCACGACCGAGGAGCGCGTTCGCGCGCACGATATTTCCCCGAGCGAGGTGATGACGAATCCGACTCGATCGAACCGGTTCACCATCGAGCTGAACCTCCGCAATACAAACAACTTCTCCGGAGAATCATGTCCGAAGCGTCTCGATATCGCCGCTTCTCTCACACCCGAAGCGAAAATCCTCTCCGACTACGATCCGGCGAAGCGAGGGAAACATCTCGGAGAGAAGTATCATAAAATCACACGCAAAAAGGTGGCGAATCATACCGAGATCGAATCGGACAACCGGTATCCGCGTCAACCGCTCGATGTGTCGGATAGGGGTAAGATCATGAGTCCCCGCATCGATAACCACGAGCGCACCGCATGAACCGAGTGACTCTATGAGCACGCGATGCCCGAGATGCAGGCCATCAAACCGACCGATGGCAATGGAATCTATCGAATCGTGTGACACGTTTTGGATTTTCAAAAAAGCCCCCGAAACCGTTTTGTCCCCTTTTATCTCTGGGCGCGATAGTCTCGTCCCGCCGCAGCGGGACGAGTGCGGGAGGGCTTGGGCGGCGCGAAGACCGCGCCACTCGCCGTTCCCCAGCAGCGAGAAAAAGTAGGAGAAAAAAATCGGAACAGATGCACGCGTTTCGGAGTGCCGAGGGATTGTACTCGAAGCAGACTAAAACCACAACCCGTTTTCTCGCGAAGAATATTCCACTAACGAGTCATGATCCCGAATCGTTCGGATAGTATTTTTTCCGCATCCGTTTGGAAGTATCGGGAAAAGTGCTCGCAGACGCGCGTGACGTCGCGCACGAGAAGTGATTCCGAATGCGGATTGGATCGGCGGTCCGCCGCCTGGGGAAAATCAATAATCCATGGCACCTCCCGCCACCAGAGGATATTGTAGTCGGAAAGGTCCGAGTGAGCGACTCCCACTTCCTGCCACAGACGGTCGACACAGACAATGATCTCATTAAACGCGTGCTGAGCTTCGACATCTGAGAGCTCCACATCCCGAAGCCTCGGCGCGGGTTCGTTATCTCCGATAAATTCCATACATACCGCGGTTCGGAGGGCGAGAATCGGCTCCGGTACAGACATATCGCGATCCCATGCTCGCCTGAGGAGGAAGAATTCCCTCGCCACCCATCGTTCGTGGGCGGACGCGCGGCCGAATCAATTGCGACGCTCCGCCGCGCGACGTTCTGAAGAAGAACGGTAGCGTTTTCACTCCACGTATCCGGCCGCATTCCGGAATCAGCGAAGCATAGGCGGGGTATAGACCTTGAGCGCGATCAACCGTCCATCAAGCATGGCCCGATAGACGGTCGCCTCCTTACCGGATTTTATGACCCGTCAAACCGAGAGTGCATGCCCGAGAGCACGCGCTTCGTATTCGAGATTCGCAAGATCGGTATTTATCGTTTGAGTGTGATGTGATACGACTGACCCTCTACCTCCATTGCCCGAGTAATATCGGCATCTGTGAGGTCTTCGCGAATCATGGCGAGCGTCTCTCCGGCAATGAAATCCGCAAATACGGGACGCACGACCGGCCATTCTCCTCCAGATACCGAGAGTACAATACGGTCGCTCACGTCATATCCTGCTTCCTTACGCATATCCTGGATCGCGCGCACGAGGTCACGGGCGACTCATTCCAGACGCAGCTCCTCGGTAATAGTGGTATTCATGGCGATGACTGTCCCGAATCCACCCTGTACATCGGCCGTATCTCCGTATGGCTCATAGACGATCTCGAATTCTCCGAGTGCGAGTGTATGATCTCCGACCGAAACCGATCCATCTTCATGCTGGGTAAATTCTCCCATCTTCGCCAGGCGAATGACATCTTGCACTGCGGACCCGAGTCGCGCCCCAATAAGTCGTGCATTCGGCTTGCAAATCTTGCGAGCGATCTTGGAAGCGTCCGATTCTACGATAATCTCCTTCACATTGAGCTCTTCCCGGATGATCGAACGGTAGTAATCCGGAAGGTCTGTCGGGATGGTTACAGATTGCAGTGGTTGGCGGACACGGATCTTCTTGGCGGCACGCAGCGAAAGCCCGAGATTTACCACATTCTTCGCGGTATCCATGAGTGCCTCGGTATCGAGGAAGAGTCTCGAAGCGTTGTAGAGAGGCAGGTAGTCGAGATGGACTGATTCTCGACCAGTAAGCCCGCGGTAAACGGATTCCGCCACGAACGGCGCGAATGGCGCAAGAATGAGCGAAAGATCTCGGAGCACTCCGTAGAGCGTCTCGTACGCAGCGAATTTGTCCCCATCGTTCTCGGACTTCCAAAAACGCCTGCGACTCCGGCGAATATACCAGTTGGTCAATTCATCCATGTAGTCCGTGATTGCCCGAGCGGCCGATGGAATATCGTACGAATCCATCCGCTCCGACACCGTCGAGACAAGTCGCTGAGTTTTGGTGATAATCCACTTATCGAGCTCGTTTTCTATCACGTGGGGCGGAAGTGGTACGAGCTCGCAGTTGGCCGTACCGAACTGTCCGTAGACCCCTTCTTCGACCCCCAGATTATAGAGCCGTTTTCGCAGGGCGCGGAGTGTCCCGCCATGGGCGACAATAAGGACGTTTTTTCCTGGGTACCTCGCGACAATCCGCTCGTAGGCACAAGCGATCCGCTCTTCAAATGCGGCGTACGGCTCGGCATTATTGTCGCGATAGATGCGGGTCCAGTTCTTCTCGGTTCCGTATCGTTTCATTGATTCGGCACGAAGATCGTTGAAATCCTTGCCCTGCCACTCGCCGTAGCTCTGTTCTCGAAGCTCGGGGTCGATGACGATCTCCCCCGTATACCCGATCTCACGCGCCACAATCTCGGCGGTAGAGCGAGTCCGGAGCATGCTCGATGATACAATCACGTCAATTCCATCGAGTTCGCGCGCGATCTTGATTCCTGCCGCAGTTGCCTGCTCCCGACCGGTATCGTTGATATCCCCGTCATCACCATCACCCATCACTCGCTCGGCCTGGTTGAGATCAGTGAGTCCGTGTCGCAAGAACCAGACTTGTCCTTTTTTTGGTTCGAACGAGTCGATATTGGCGTAGGTGGAGAAGAACGAATAGGTATTCCAGAATGGCAGAATCACCCGCTTCATGGACTCGATAATCCCCTCCTCGGAGAAATTGATGTCGCCACCCGATAAGAGCGGACTCGAGAGCGAGTAGAGACGGATCGCATCCGCCCCATACTTCTCAATCGTCTCCTTCGGGTCGGGATAGTTTTTGAAACTCTTACTCATCTTGCGGCCATCGTTTCCGTAGATGACGCCAGTCGAGATGACATTCTTGAACGAAGGAGAATCGAAGAGGAGCACCCCAATGACGTGCATGACATAGAACCACGCGCGGACCTGCCCCACGTACTCGGCAATGAAATCCGCGGGGAAGCTCGCCTCCATGGCCGCTCGATTCTCGAACGGGTAGTGGACCTGTGCATACGGCATGCTCGCCGAGTCGAGCCACACGTCGAGCACCTCGGGGATACGCTCCAGATATTCACCTGGATGCTTCGTGCTTGGAATGCGGATACGGTCGATATATGGTCGGTGGAGGTCGAAGGGTGAAAGATCATCGGAGAAGATATACTCAATCTCCGCAATATTTAGGTGCTTCTTAGGATTATTGGACTGCTGGTACTGGGGTTTCTCGGTATCGTAATCGAATCCTCGGATAATCTGACGCATGATAACGAGAGGGTCACCGTGGGAGCAAACAACTACCGTACCTCCCCGATGCTTCGCTACGATCTCGCGCAAGAATGCCCCAACGCGCTCCGAGACCTCGCGGGGAGTCTCTCCTCCAAAAGGATTCGATTCCCATTTGAGGCGAGAACAATCGAACGTCTGGTCTTGCACATTCATGGTCACCTCGCGAAGACGATCATCAGTCTGTACGTCTAGATCCTTGACTGAAGCCAGGGGAGCAATGGTATCGAGACAACGCTTCAGTGGTGACGAGTAGATAGCATCGATACTGACTTCTGCAAAACGTGCCGAGATCTCCGCAGACTGACGCTCACCATCAGATGTAAGCTGTGCTTTTCCTTCGTGGTCATGTCGACCAGCTTCATTGTAGTCGGTCCGTCCGTGCCGCACCAGGATGATCTTGGTAATCGGCCCCTCGGCGCGAGTGTGTTCCATCAGTTCGTCACGTGAGGCGATGACCACGGTCTCATCGCCATGCTGCGAGCACCACACGGGCATGGGCGCCCCCCAGAATCTCGTACGCGAGATGCACCAGTCCGGCGCGGATTCGATTCCCTTGGCAAAACGCCCGTGCTTGAGGTGTTCTGGAAACCAGTAGATTTTCTCGTTCTCACGCAGGAGTTTTTCTTTGTTGGACGCGATGTCGATGAACCAGGATTTCTGGGCCTTGTAGATGAGCGGTACGCCCGAGCGCGGACAGAAGGCCACGCGGTGCGTGATTCATTCTTTGCGCCAGAGTCGATTCATCTCGGCGAGCTCCGCGATGATGGCATCGTTCATATCACGGTAAAACCGTCCCTGGAATCGAGCGACCTGTGCGGTATATCGACCTTCATTATCGAGTGCTTCGGTGACAGTGAGTCCTACTTGCTTGGCAAGCTCGAAGTCTACATCTCCGAATTCCGGTGCCTCATGGCCAATACCCGTACCGTCGGTATCGGTAATGAAATCCGCATGATAGACACGGTGATCCGCATCATTCCCCGTCTTACCGTAGTATGTATCATATGGTGGCACGTATCGCAGACCGATGAGCGATTCTGCTGATACATCACCGAGTATCTTGTGTTCCTTTCCATGGAAGACTGTTTCAATGCGATTCTTTGCAATGATGTAGTCTTCATTTCCGGCTCGTACCCGCACGTACTCTACTGCCTTATTCACCGCGAGCGCGATATTCACGGGGATCGTCCATGGCGTAGTAGTCCAGGCGAGGATGAATGTATTTTGCCACTCCGGTCCATTCACGTCGAGCGCGAATTTTACCGTGATCGCCGGATCGTTTTGGTCGGCGTACGAATTATCCATCGCCACCTCAAAGTTGGAGATAGGCGTAGAGAGCTTCGTGGAATAGAGCGAAACACGCTTTCACTCGTAGATACATCCCTTGTCGTAGAGCGATTTGAAGACCCACATGACCGACTCCATGTAGTCCTGGTCCATGGTCTTGTAGGAATTCTTGAAATCCACCCATCGACCCACATTATCCACATACCACTCCCACTCGGCCGAGACCGAGCGAGTGTACTTGTAGCATTCCTGTATGAACTTCTCGATTCCGTCCCGCTCGATATCTTTGTTGGATTCGAGGCCGAGCGCCGACTGCACTTTTTGCTCGATAGGCAGACCATGGCAGTCCCACCCCCATACGCGCTCTACGCGCTTGCCGAGCATGGTCTGATATCGTCCAACTGCGTCCTTAGTAATACTAGAGAGCAAGTTCCCGTAATGGGGTATACCGGTAATGAACGGAGGCCCGTCATAAAATCGGTAGGGATTATCAGCAGGGCGAGACGAGACAGATTTCTCGAACGTCTGCTCTTGTTTCCAGTATGCGAGCATCTCCTGCTGGAGCTGCCAGAAGGACTGCCGGGGATCGGCGGATGGGAAAGTCATGGGGTGGTATGCCACAAAACAAAACGGCGCGCGCAGGCGCATGAAGCTATATTACTCGGAAAAATGGCATTCGCAAGCGAGAGTCACCGGATAGAGAATGAAAGATTACCAGCACATGAGTTGTCCGCTCCTCGAATCCATGAGTGGTTTGGCAGCCAATACATCCGCGATAACGAATCCTAAATGGCTCCTCTCGTATTCTCCGATACCACCACATATCACAGCGAAGGCTCTATGCAAGTTTTGACAATAAAAAATCTCCCGAATCGGGAGATTTTTTATTGTCTTCAAAGGTATTACAGACTCTTACTGCGAAGTACCCGCTTCGGAGCGAGCAGGCTCCAAAACATTCGAGAACAATGCCTGCATGATCTCAACCGTTCCAACCATTCCTACCTCACCGGAAAACTTCGCAAGAATTGAGAGTACCGTTGCGGGGTTGTTGGCTACGAAGTCTCGCACATACAGCATAAACTTTTCGTTTCTTCCGTATACTGTGTTGTGGGCATCTTGAATGACATCTCCTCGAAAGAGGCGTATATCTTCAAAATCTTTTCGTAAGATATCTTGCGTATTTCGTATTGATTCGGGGTCCATCCCTGGAAATTTTTCCCGGAATTCAGCTTCTTTTCGCGTAAGTTCCACTTCGGTCGCCTCCAATGCTTGGGTTGTAAAACTTTGGTCGGAAGCAGTGACCGACCCGGGAACTCACTGCCTCTCGAGAATCTGCGCCACTAAAGAGTCACGCTCAGCACGAAGTTTGATGATTGCATCAGCAAGCTTCTTTGCGAGACGCATCTGCGGACCGGTCAGTATTTCGGCGTCTTGGAATTCCGACAAACGACCGATGGCACCGGAAGCGAATTTTCCGATATTGGCAACAAATTGATCCTTTTGGCTTGGTGACCATGTCTTGATTTGCTGAACCGCTTGATCGGCAAGACGCGTTACTATATCGGAAAGCTGCTTGTAGTCTCCTGTATCACGGGAACGCAATAGTAATTCCTGCAAGAATTCAGCGGTCAAAGGATCGGCGGCGAGTACCTGGTCAATATCCGAGAAATTCTTGCTGCCGAAAACATCGAGCTCGGGAGTAGATGGTCTTGCAGGATCAGAGAAGAGTCTTGCGCTTGGAAGATATACCACCCCATCCATGACAACCGGATTGGCATCTAATGAGTCGGGAATGTTGATTCCAATGGATCCGTCGCTCTGAGTATACAAAGATACCGATGCTTCTCTATCCATTTCGGAGCCACTCCGGGGCGAGAGATTGTATGTACGACTTTCTTTGCCGAGATCAATGATGACTTCGCCCGTCTCTTCATTCAAAGTGGTTTGAACGGAAGGTGCAAACAAGACGAACTTCTTCTTCTGTGGAACACCGCTCGCCAAAAGAGCCTTCCAAAGGTCTTTCGGAGGGAATCTGATCGGATCCTTGTTACCCTCTAAAAAGCGTATCATGACTGTACCAACATCCCCCTCTTCTTCGTAGGAAATCACGTATGGACCGGCATTGAAGTATTTTTGTACGAATGTAGATATCGATTCCTCTGGATCGCTTGCATTTATGGCATAGTCCAGATCTTCCTGAAAGGCGGGAGAATCGGGGTCTACTGTCTGGCCTGGAAGAACGGTCGGCTTCTCGTATCGAAGTACGGCAAGTTTTGTGTACGTATCAGCAGAGACATGCTGTCCTTTCTCTGCAATAAACTTGCGGACATGCTCTTCTTTCGCAACCCAGTCGGAAGCACTATCGGTATCATACGCCTTGCATGTTTCTTGGAGGAGCTCTTCCAGATCCTTCGGATTCTTCAAGCCTCCCGCAACTCGATGAAATGTCTCCAAAAAAGCATGGGCTCTGTTTGTTGTATCTTTTCCGAGAGCCACGACTCCACCCGGAACCACGGATACTTTTCCAGGCTTGTACCGGGACTTGCTATCCATGAATTCTTGCAGTCTCTTTGCGGCGGCCTCAACCTGTGCCGGAGATACGCCAGGACTTTCCGCCGCGATTGCGGATTCGATCTTTTCCGAAGTCGGATAGCGAGGGATATCTCTACGCCCTTCCGCCAAAAGCTCAGAAGCTGAGACCGAAGTTCGTCAGGTCATAAGTATTTGTTTAGATATTAAGCACTGAACGTATCAAACTATATCTTATAATAATTCTTATTGCAAAAAAACGAGGGTATCCTCGTTTTTACATAGTTCCGATTCAGACTCTATACTACGATCTGAAGGGGAATACCGGGACCCATGGAAGTACAGAGCACGATCGTATTGAGGTACTTTCCGGACTTCGCTCCGGATGGTTTCACATCCTTGATGGTCTGGATGAAGTACTCGATATTCTTCTTCAGCTTCTCAGGGCCGAAGGAGAGCTTCCCAACAATGGAGTGAACATTTCCCTGCTTGTCGTTCTTGAATTCGAACTTTCCAGCCCTGAGCTCTGCGACAATCGGGAGAAGATCTTCTCCGACTGTTCCGGTCTTCGGGTTTGGCATGAGACCCTTTGGTCCGAGAACCTTCGCGATCTTTCCCATCTTCTTCATCATTCCGGGTGTCGCGATAGCGACTCCGAAATCGATCTTCCCAGCAGCAACTGCCTCGATGAGATCATCTCCTCCTGCGACCGATGCTCCGGCAGCAATGAGTTCTTTTTCATTTCCCTGATCCGTGAAGGCTCCGATAGATGCCGCACGTCCAGATCCGTTCGGAAGCGTGATCGTGGTACGGATCATCTGGTCGGCGTACTTCGGATCGAGCTCCAGGTTGAAGTGGATCTCGACCGTCGGGTCGAACTTGGTAGTGGAGGTGGTGCTCAGGAGCTCGACGGCCTCGTCGAGCGAGTAGAGTCGCCCTTCCTCGATGAGCTGGACCGCCTGGCGGTACTTCTTTCCGTGCTGTGCCATAGTATGGTGGTTATTTGGTCCGATCGGCCCGTGGCGAGCCTCCCAAAAATAGGTGCGAGAATTGTATAGAGAAAAAAATAAAAGGCAAAGAAAAATATCATGGTCCGCACCATTATTATACGGAATAACTTGCAATTTTATGTAAAATGAGTATGAGTGTATTCACGTAGTTTCTAGGAACAAAATACATGACTCTCTCTCTCTGAAATTCGGCGGAAACAGCAGAAATAGCCGTTCCTTCGATCCTCGGGAAAATAATCAATTCTCCCGCCATGCAGGCACTCCTCGGGCTCAGTCGGACGGAGTTTGTGGATCGTCGGTATCATGGAGGTACCAACCTCAGCAACATCGCATCTAAATTTACTTCACTGGAACAGTGGGAGAATCATGTGAACAACATAAATCAACAGTTTCCCGATGGAATTCCTGGCATGGCAAGAGATGTGAAAATCCTCTGTGGGGTACTCGAAAACTGGCAACAGGTTCGCGAACTTCGTAGTGCGGGATTTCTCACGAGCGACGCAGTGCGCCAGATTTTTGCCACCATCTCTAGACAGAAAAAAACAACCCTCTCGGAGCTACGAATGGAAGATGCGAAGATGTTCGATTATTCCGAAATAGAGATGCGTCGCTTTATGGCGAGCGGCGTAGCAATAAAAACTTTCTCGGAAGAAGTGGGAAAAGCGGTGGATACTGCACTCGGCATCAGGGCGGCGGGATAATTTCCGAATCCGTCTTCCTTTCATCCGCCTCCGGGCGGATTTTTCGTGCTGCCGTTTTTTCATTGACCTCCCGTCCATCACGAATATCCTTGAGTGAAAATTTGCCCCCGCCCGAAAAATAGCGTAGACTGTTTCGAGCGGGAGAAACATAACTCGTCTCCCCATGGTCAACTCCGAACTCCTGCGCAAACTCGTCCTCTCGGATCTCGATCCGCGAGACCGCGATGAGATCATCCACATATTCGAGATTCTCCCGGACGACCGCAAAGTCGCGGTACTGGACGAATGGGACCCCCTCGTGGAACGCATCCGTGAGAATCGGCGCAAAATCGAAGAGGACAAGCGTCTCTTCGTCATAAAGTCGCTCGACAAGCTCGAACGCGATCTCGAAGAAATGGAGAAGACCGCCCAGACATAGGTGCGTATTCCGACAAGAAAAACAAAAAATCATCATGGCACTCACACCGAGCTCTGAACTCACAAAATTCTTCAACGACCAGCCTGACGCCAATGCCGAAATCGGCGGCCCTCTGGATCTACGCGCGCGCATGACTGCGGAGCTCGAGCAGTACGGCGTCCCGAGTACCCGTATCGCGAGTATCTTCAAGCGGATCCACGGAGAAGTGGAGGGGATCATCAATCCGGATGAGATGACTGTCGCCGGACAGCTCAACACCCTGCGAAGGGATGTCGTGGCCGAGCGGGCCTTCGCTGAGATCCGTGCCGGTCTTGCGGCCCGCGAGACCCAGCAGATAGCCCTCATCGCCGGACTCATGGGAGCCAACGATAACAGCGGTGCTCCCCTCTCGGCCCCTGACGCGCTCGCCGCGTAGCCGCTCCCGGATACAATCTTTCCGATCGCTTCCTTGCAAGGAAGCGATTTTCACGTATTATGGCGCGTAACTCTTATCATCGCCACCATGCCCTACGATCCAAAAAACATAGAGAAGAAATGGCAGAAATACTGGCACGACCATGCCACCTACCACACACCGAACACCTCGGACAAACCCAAGTACTACGTGCTCGACATGTTCCCGTACCCGTCGGGGGCGGGGCTCCATGTAGGGCATCCGAAGGGATACACTGCCACGGACATCGTGTCGCGACACCGCCATGCCAATGGATATAACGTCCTACATACCATGGGGTGGGACGCGTTCGGGCTGCCAGCCGAAAACTACGCCATCAAGACCGGCACCCACCCGAAGGCAACGACCGCGAACAACATCGGAGTTTTTAAGCAACAACTCCTGTCACTCGGGTTCTCGTACGACTGGGATCGCGAAATAGACACTACCGACCCCGCCTACTACCGCTGGACGCAGTGGATTTTCTTGAAGCTCTGGGAAAAAGGACTCGCCTACGAAGCCGAACTCCCCGTGAACTGGTGTCCCGCACTCAAAGCGGTGCTGGCGAATGAAGAAATCGTGAATGGCAAGTCCGAAATCGGCGGACACCCCGTAGAGCGCCGCAATATCCGACAGTGGGTCCTGCGCATCACCGAGTACGCCGACAAACTCCTGGAAGAACTCGACAATCTGGATTGGCCCGAGGGAATAAAAGAAATGCAACGAAACTGGATCGGACGAAGCGAAGGAGCGGAAGTGGATTTCCGCCGAGACGGCGGAGAGGAAACCCTCCGCGTCTTCACGACCCGCATCGATACTATCTACGGAGTATCGTTCTTGGTGGTGGCACCCGACCACGCCGAGGTGGCGAAATTCATCACGGACGAACGCAAAGCCGAGTGCGAAGCGTATATCGCGAGTGCCAAAGCGAAAAGCGACCTGGAGCGCACCGAGCTCAACAAAGAAAAAACGGGGGTCTTCACGGGGAGCTTCGTCATCAACCCATTCAATAAACAAAAAGTCCCCGTGTGGATTGCCGACTACGTCCTGGGAAACTACGGGACAGGGGCGGTCATGGGCGTGCCCGCGCACGACGAGCGCGACTACGCCTTCGCGAAAAAATACGACCTGGGGATAACGGACGTGGTAGCGCAATATATCATTATGACCGGACAAGAAACGCCCCGCGCCGATGTGGAGCAGCTCGACACCCGCTACTGCTCGACCATCGTGGTAGAGCATCACGAGGGCGATCGCTACGCGGTGATGGTGTGGGAAAACAATGTGGTGGGGCTGCCGGGAGGCGGACTGGAGACAGGAGAAACCGCCGAACAGGCGGCACTGCGAGAAGTTGCCGAAGAAATCGGTGCAACGAATGTCGCCTCCATTCGCCATATCGGCTCGATCGTGGGACACGGATACAAGGCTCGAAAAAACTGCAACTGTCTCAATCCGGACAATGTCTTCCATGTGAAGCTCGCGAATCTCGATGGAATGATATCTGATGGAAAAGAAAATACCCACACCTACAAAATCGAATGGTGGACGCGCGAAGAGATTTTCGCCTGCGGAAATTTCAAGGTACACCACCAGAGGATTCTTGAAATGGCACTCACCAAGGAACGCACCTGTTTTTCGGGAGAAGGAATCGCCATTCACTCGGGAGAATTCGACCTGTTGCAGTCGGCGGAAGCGCGGGAGAAAATGATCGCTCGCGCCGAAGCGGAAGGATTCGGAAATCGCAAAATCCAGTACAAACTCCGAGACTGGATCTACTCGCGTCAGCGCTACTGGGGAGAGCCGATCCCGCTCGTGCATATTTCGCCGGAGGATTATGCGAAGCTCCCGAAATTCGAAATCCGCAATCACCGACCCCTCTCCGCCCCTCTCGGACGTACGAGTGTTTTCTCGGGATCGGGGGACGGACTCGGAGCAATGGCAGCACAGCTCATGGGCCTGATCGGTAAGTGCATCGTTTTCGCGGATGACGAGAGCGGTGGCACACACCTCTACAAGGTACGCATCGCCTCGAATGATGGAGCCTCGGTAGACCTCGAATACCTTTCCAAGATCGAGCGAGCGATCGACTCCTACGTCATCGCCGACTACACTCTCCCCCTCCTCCTGCCCGAAACGCCCGACTACGAGCCGTCCGACGATGGACGCTCGCCGCTCGCCCGCATCCCCGAGTGGGTGGATGTACGGATCGCCGACAACCTCTACGGAAAGCGCGAAACCAACACCATGCCCCAATGGGGAGCGAGCTGCTGGTACTACCTGCGATTCATGGACCCGCACAATGCCGAGGCGCTCGCCGACCCCGACACCATGAAATACTGGGGAATGGTGGACGAATACGTGGGCGGAGCCGAACACGCGGTACTCCATCTTTTGTACGCGCGATTCTGGCACCGATTCCTCCACGACATCGGAGTCGTCCCCACCAAAGAGCCGTTTTACAAGCTCACGAATGTGGGACTGATATTGGGAAGCAACAACGAAAAGATGAGCAAATCCCGCGGAAACGTGGTAAACCCGAACGACGTGGTGGACGAGTACGGTGCGGACACGCTCCGACTCTACGAGATGTTCATGGGAGACTTCACCGACTCCGCGCCGTGGGACACCACCAAGATTATCGGAATGCGCCGACTCCTGGACCGCGCGTACGCGACCATCGTGGACGACAAGAATAAAACGACGGACGACATGAAGGCAATGAAGCTCCTCCACAAGACCGTGAAAAAGGTGGGTGAAGATATTGTGGCGTACAAATTCAATACTGCTATCGCCGCCATCAATATCCTGCTGAACGAAGGATGCCCGACAGACGCCGACGATGCCGCGGAATGGAAGAGCGTGACTACTCGCCTGCTCCATCCGTTCGCGCCGCACATCGCGGAAGAGTGCTGGGCGCACCTCGGCAACACCGAGTCCGTGTATCACGCGGCGTGGCCCGAGTATCAGGAATTCATGATCGTGGACGACGAAGTGACCATTGCCATACAAGTCGATGGAAAACTGCGCACCACGTTCACGTGTCTCAATGGCGTGGCCAAAGAAGAAGTCCTCGCGCTCGCCTACGACGACGACATTGTGAAGAAATGGACCGATGGCAAAGAAATCGCCCGCGAAATATTCGTGCCGAACAAGCTGCTCAATATCGTAACGAAAGGGTAGTATATGAACGTTCCCATATTGCTTGTTCACGGATTTCAATCACATTGAAACAAAAACTGGTATCCTTGGGTGCGCGAAAAACTCAAGGAACATGTTATTTCCGTAGTTTGTCCCGATTTGCCCGAACCGTGACAACCGAATATTTCTGCCCATATGGATGTACTCCGAAAACATTGTGAAGTATTGGGACATAATCCGATTCTCATAGGTCATTCGCTCGGAGCGGCAACGGTGCTAAGATTCACGGAATACGCTCAAATCCAACCGAGTCGGGTTATCCTCGTGGGACCTGTTGCAAAAGATATTCCTTCCATTGCAAATGAAGAATATCCCGATGAATTTTTTTCATACCGCGATTCGCCATATGACACAGAATACCTGCAAAAAGCTATTCCCGAGGTAATTCTCTTCCTCTCGCACGACGATCCATATATTGATTTTGATCCGACGCTCGCATACTATCGCCAGCTCTTCGGCGACAAACTCACGCTTCGCGAATATGCGAATGCCGGACACTTCAACACTCCAGCCGGATACCGCGAATTTCCCGACATCCTCCCCTACCTCCTGCAATAATCCTCGCATGACCAAACTCCAAGCGTACCGAAAAACCAAACTCGACGAAACCGATGCTATTACCAAACGCACAATCTCGAACCATGCCGGAAAGCAATTTCCGCACCGCGACGAGTATTTTTTGCGGGCGTTTGCTCTTACCGTATTCCAAATAATTCGACCGCTCGGAATAGTCGACACGATAGACGATTTGGACGTATCGTGGATCGACCGCGCGCGCCTCGGAGCCGATATCGCTCTGCGCCTGCCGAAGAAACTCAAAGAGCTCGGGTCGAAAGAGTACGTGGAAAAAATCGTACCCGCACTCGCCGAATGCTGCGCAAGCCTCGCAGGTTCGCACGGCATCGAGCGTGTGGAAGCGGTGGGAATTTATGTGAATTTCGTCTTGGGCGAGCGGTCGTTCTTCGATTCACTTGAGAAAATCGAATCGCTTGGAGACTGCTATGGCCAGAGTGACCGGGATATTGCCAAAGTTGCCGTAATCGATTATTCCAGCCCCAACGCCGCCAAGCACCTCCATGCCGGACACATTCGCTCCACGATTATCGGACACCTTATCGGAAATCTCCTTGAGCAGACCGGAGGAATCGTGCATCGCGTAAATCATATCAACGACTGGGGAGGAATCGGCGCGATCATGGAAGGCTTCGTTCGCTGGGAAAAAGATTTTGACGCGACCGGCAACACGCTGCTGTATGAAATCTACCTGCGATACCGCACGGGAGAAAAACTCGCGGGGAAAGAAGCACTCTGGCTGGAAGCAAACGAAGAAACGCGAGAACGATTCGCCAAAGCCTACGAATCAAACGGGGATTATGAATCCTTCAAACAGGCGTTCTCGGACTTCAAACGCGCCTCGCACGAGCGTTTCATGCGGCTCGAAAACGGGGACGATGCGGAATTTGTTCTCTGGGAAAAAATCATTCCGTGGAGCCTTTCGGAGTTTGGAGAATTTTATCATCTGCTCGGCATCCATATCGACCACTCCATCGGAGAGAGTTTTTACGCCGACACGGGGCGGGATATCGTGGATGCGGGAGTGGAGAACAAAACGCTCGTGTTCTACACCGAACAAATGGCGGCCCGCGATAAAAAACTTCTCGCGGACAAGCTCGCGCAAGGCGAAATCGAAGAGAAAATCCACGACAAACTCGCCGAGGAAATCACGCGCGATATCGGATGTTTCGTCGTGCCGCTTTCGGACTTCGAGCGATTCGTGGTTCTCAAGCAAGATCGTTCCACCATCTACGCCACCCGCGACCTGGGGGTGGTGAAATTTCGTACCGACTTCTGGAATCCGGACACCGTCATCTACGAAGTGGGGCAAGAACAGGCCGACCATTTCGATGGGGTATTTCGTTCGAGTAAGATTCTCTGAATCGCACAAGAATCGACCTCGTTCGAGCATATCTACCACGGATTTTACGTGAACGAAAAAGGCGCCAAACTCTCGAGCCGAGACGGCGCGTCCAACATTATCAAGCTCATCGAGTCGGCAATCGTCTACTTCCGCCGAAAATACGACGATGCGACCGACTTCTCCGAAGAAGAAAAAGACCACATCGCCCGATCGCTCGCCATCGGCTCCATTATCTTCAACGACATTCGCAAGGACCGCAAACAGCCCGTCACCCTCGGCGGAGACGAAGCGGCGCTCATGCGCGGATTCGAGGAGTCGGGAGGCGCCTACGTGGTATACGCGAGCTGTCGCGCCAAGAGCATTCTCGCAAAGGCCGCGAAGATTGGCGTGGAGCCGTCTCCTCTCCCGGTAGACGGAGTCTTGGAAGCCGAGGAAATCGCCATTATCAAGAAATTGCACGAATACCCGCAAGTCATAGAACGCGCCGCCGACGGACGAAATCCATCGACCGTCGCCGAATACCTGCGGCAACTTGCCCAAGACTACAACAGCCTCTACGCCAAATATCCCGTCCTCCCCGACAATCCGCACCGTCTCGTCATCGCCCGCGCCGTAGCGCAGACGATTGACTGCGGACTGAGTGCCTGCAATATCGTTACACTGGAGCGAATATAATTCCCCTGCCATGACTCAATCCCCACTCTTCTACTCCGCTGTCTTCGCTCTGTTCGAGGATGGCGCGTGAAACATCCTCCTCTCGAAACGGGAAAATACCTGATGGAATGATGGGTGGTACACGCTCCCGAGTGGCCATGTGGAATGAGGCGAGCTCCCGAGCGAGGCAATGATACGAGAAGCCGTAGAGGAGACTGCCGTGCGCCCGACAAAATGGGAACACATCTCTACTCTCTTCCGGATCGATACTCGGCGAACATACATCGACTTCTTTTACCGGGTCTCAAAATGGGGTGGCGAGATACGCAATCTCGAGCCCGAGAAGTGCAGTGAGCTTGCGTGGTTTCCGCGCCATAGTCTCCCACAGAATATTATTCCATTCGTTCGTGAAGTCATCGAGCGTGCATGAGAACAGTCATACTTCGAAGAAACTCGTGTTGAAGACAAAAAATCCGGATAAAATCCGGATTTTTAAGAAAGTTTTCTACTCCCCCGACTCAAGCAATACATACTTCACATCCGCTGCTTCGAAGTCCGCATCTTTCGGTTTGAATTTCTTGATCGCTTCGCTCGCCTGTCCGAGCGAGTGAAGGAGCGTCTCGCGCGTCTCCCCGTAGGGAATCACGATCCGACTCTCGATCTTCTCCACGGTCTTCGCGGAATCCTTGACTCCCGGCACGAAGAGAATATCGACCTCTCAGAGAAATTCTGAGAGCCGCTCGTCCGCCTCGACAACTGGAGCATCGAGATACCCAATGCTCCGCCCCTCGATCACGAGGTGAGCGAACAGTGATTCACCGAAACGCCCCACCGTCAGCAGGATTCCGGATTTTTCATATTCACCGGGCATATCCACCATCATGCCATCTATGCCGAAGGATGCACGGGAGAGCGTGGTCTCGGCCGATCCGGACACGATCCGGATAGTATCGGAAGAGGCGAGGCTGATTTCCATACGAATGAGGGATTACATGTAACGAAGGTTTTTCTTCACGAGCGAGGAGATCTCAGGCTTCATATCGAGATCCCGCACTTGGTCGAGCGTCATCCACTCGAATCCAACAAATCATTCGCGGTCGCCCTTGGACGTCTCCGGACGAGGCTCGCGCGAGCCAACATAACGTACAAGGAAAAGATAAACGTCCTTGTCGATCAACGGTGATCCCTCGCGATATGTCGCGATGAATTGGTAATTGATCTTCGTGAGGAATTTGATGATTTGAAGCTCTCGGGGATCGAGACCGGTTTCCTCGGAAATCTCGCGGATCGCGGTATCCTTCGCGGTCTCTTCGTTTTCGATGTGCCCTTTCGGGAGAACGAATTCTACGCCTCCACGCGAATTCGAGCGTTTGAGTAGGAGGATCTTGATATCACCTCCGACTTTTTTGTAGACGATCCCTCCCGAGCTTCGTTCGAAATGACGTTGCATCTCAACAGCGGGAAGCAAATATGAAGGCAGTATAGTTACAAAATCGAAAAAAGCGAATCAATTATCTCTCCATTCGCTCAACCAGAGAAATATATCCCTCGTAAAATATTTGACATACGTAAATTATTATTATTATAAATAATGTGGAGTTTCGAATTTACCCATCTAACTCGATACATATTATGAACGCTTTGCCCCTCGATCTTGAATACAGTCTGACCGAACAAGATTTCCTCCGACTACCTCTGCCCGCCAACAACAATGGAAATCTCGATCTCACACCCGATACAGGAAGCGTATCGATGGGGCTTTTGGAGGAAATGAAGCGACGCTCTGCTGCTGCCATCGCAGGAGATAAGAGTCCTGCGGGATTTTCAATCGTCCATACCACACCATGATTCACACGCCTCTCGGACATATCTGTACCAGCAGATGTCTACTCTGTTTTTTCTCACAACTCGACAGTAGATAATCCTGAGATCATCGTTGGCGATAAAAAGCATACGGAAAATGTGTATTTTCATGGTGGATCAGTCCTCATTGCAGATGTGAATAACCTTACGTGCTTGCAGCAGGATGTCCGGGTACGCACAGGGGATAGAGGAGGATCTACATCTATCGACAATGCAAAGGTAATTATTGGGGGTGATGGAGAAGATGTTGTGACCGTCACAGGTGATCAGGGCCTCACATTTGTACGAGGGATTGAGATGCTCCAGGGAGGAGAGGACTTCAAAGGCACAATACGTACCGGAGACAAAGTGGAAGGAGTGATGTATACCAATGGCATAAGAACACTCATCGGAGGAGACGGTGGAGATGAGCTCATCCTCACTGATACGCATGGACTCAGGTATGTAGATGGGGGAAATGGAGATGACATCGTCAAAACTATGACGACCGATAGTGCACTGTTGGACGGAGGGAATGGAAATGATTTCCTCATAGCACAAGAATGAAACGTGCTAGCAAATTTGTTTGGGGGGAACGGAAATGACACCCTCTACATAGGAGGTCGTGATGCACAAAATTGGTCCTACGCGAGTGGCGAGAATGGAAATGATGTCTTATCATCGAAACATGGGGGAATGCTCGATGGCGGAAGTGGTGACGATACCCTCATTGGCGGAGGCAAGACAGTGATGATTGGGTGAGCAGGAGATGATACCTACTATGTCGGGTGAGATGATCGTATCATAGTAGGAATGACCGATACAGGGTGGGATACAATCCGCCTCCAACAATCTGGAGACGTGGTCAATCTTGATCTTGGTACTGATATCGGATCTGTTCGTGTGGCGAGCAGAGATGACGGTACTATCATGGTGACATCTGATGCGCTCTCTGCTTGGGTCGGACATATTGTCCCCAACACGAACAATGGGTACCAAGAGCTTCATATCGTTGGCACGAACGGAATCCTGGATGTCCGTCAGAAAATCGGATAAATACCGCTCTGCCCCCCATGCTTCCGGAGACCGAAGCACGGGGGTATTTTCTTTCCCGGATCATATTGATTCCCTCGAAAAAAAGCATATAGTAGCCCAAACATTCACGTCTCGTTCCCGAGTATGCACTTCACCATACAGACGGCTGCCATGCGTGCCGCCATAGAGATCGTATCGCACGCGAGCGTCGTGACGGCCGTCACGCCCATCCTCGAAAACATCCTCGTAAGCGTCCGATTCCAGAAGGTCGTGCTCGTGACCAATAACCTCGAAATGGCGATCGAATACGTCATCAATGAGGGAATCGAGATTCACTCCGAGGGGGATTTCACCGTCTCGGCACGGTTTTTGTCTTCGTTTGTGGCACTCGTCCAGGATGAACAGCTCGATATCGAGCGTCTCGAAGGGGACTCGCTCGAGTTCCGCACTACCACATCCACGACCCGAGTGAAAGGCGCGGACGCTGCGAAATTCCCGGTCCTCCCGAGTATGAAATCTGACTTCGAGCCATTCCCGTTGCCGGTGGAAGACCTCAAAAAAGCATTCGAGAAAACCGTCTTCTCGACTGCGGATGGTAGTATTCGTCCCACACTCGCAGGGGTCTATCTCCGGGTTTCAGCCGAGAGTGTCGCGTTCGCATCCACAGACAGTTTCCGCCTGTCGGAATACCTACTCGAGCACCGTACAGGAGTGGATCGAGAAATCCGTATGATCGTACCGAAGAAAACCGTTCTCGATCTCACGCGCATTTTCGATGGCGAGAAAACCGTAAAAGTGGCCGTGCACGAATCACAAATCCTCTTCGTGACCGACAATATCCGCGTCTTTTCACGGTTACTCAACGGACACTTTCCGGACTACTCGAATTTCTTCCCAAAATCCCACTCGACCAAGGGGGTGATTCGCCGACAAGATCTCATCAACGCTCTCAAACGAATCAACCTCATCTCAAAAGAAAACAACTTCAATTCGAGATTCTCCTTCGAGGCAGACAAAGGTCTTACCATTGATACCGGGGATACCGAGATCGGGGCCGGGCGAGTCACACTTCCGGCATCGGTCGAGGGGGAGGATGCGACCGTGGGGATGAATTCTACCTACCTGCTCGATGTACTCGGCGTCATGCGCGAGGATTTCGTGAGCCTCGATTTCGAGACGAATCTCTCCCCCGTCATGGTCCGCAGCGTGCCGGAGAAAACAGACCGCGCAACCTACCGACACATTGTCATGCCACTCAAGATCTAGCCATGTCACCACACCAAAAAGAAAGCCTCAAACTCTCAGAAGGCATGAAAACCGCCTGAGTCTCGATGGTACATTTCGGCGAAAACACGGACACAAATGGGGCTATCGATGTCTCGATACGAACTACGGATCAGGTCTGCCGGTTCACGATTCCTCCATCGGAGAAGTACCGTTTTCGGCCGCTCGGAAACGAGGATGCCGAAAAAGGGGTGGAAGTCCTGAAACCGGAAGAGTTCCTCGTGCTGATCGCCGTACGACTCTTCATATCCGGCTATTTGCCCGAGAGCGAGAACGAGTCGAAAAAAGCGACTTATGAACGAACCTCTCGACTCATAAACAACCAAGAACAAATACTCGGAATGGTTCGAGATGATACTCTTGGTGCCACAGCATCACTAAGCCAGGAGGCGTTGTTTCTGTCCATCTCCTATCTGGCCGCGAAGATTCGACACCTTCCCACTCAATAAAGAATAATACGCCATGTCTCTCGCCGACTCCCTCTCATCACTTCGCGCGGAATCTCTCTCTGCCATCGCAATGCTCTCTTCCGAGGAATGACTCGTGGACTACCGGAACGAGATTCTCGGAAAAAATGGAAAACTTACCGAGATTCTCAAGGGGCTCAAATCTCTCTCCGACGAGGAGAAACGCGGCGTAGGAAAGCATGCCAACGAAATCCGCGATGAGCTCTCTGCCGCATTCGATGATCGCAAGACCCGCATCGAACTCGCAGATATCGAGCGAGCCATCGCCTCGGAATACGCTGATGTGACGATACCCTATTCTCGCACGGACGGTTCGCATGTCCACCCGCTCGCGCGCGTGCGCGATGAGATCGAGGATGTGTTCGTCCGTATGGGATTTCGAGTGTACGAGTCTGACGAGGTCACCACCGAGTACGCCAATTTCGACGCCGTGAACGTGCCGGCTACGCATCCGGCCCGCGATATGCAGGATACGTTCTGGCTCGAGGGATCCGGCAATGTCCTCGCCACCCAGACCTCGTGCATGCAAAACCATATTCTCCGCACGAATACGCCGCCCATCCGCGCGATCATTCCTGGTCGAGTGTTCCGCAACGAAGCCATCGACGCTACGCACGAGAATACATTCTACCAGGTGGAGGGCATGGTCGTGGACCGTGGTATCCATATCGGCCATCTCAAATACACGCTCGAGACCATGCTCTCCGAGATCTTCGGCAAGCCGGTACGCACGCGCATGCGTCCGGGGTTCTTTCCGTTCGTGGAGCCGGGGGTAGAAGTCGATAGTTCCTGTCCGTTCTGCGATGGTGTTGGTTGCCGCATTTGCAAACAGTCTGGATGGATCGAGCTCGTACCTGCCGGACTCATCCATCCGAATGTCCTGCGCGAAGGCGGCATCGATCCGGAGGTTTACTCCGGATTCGCCTTCGGACTCGGTATGAATCGTCTCGCCATGCTCAAGTACGGAGTGGATAATATCCGACTCTTCCTCGATCCGGATATCGACTTCCTCCGTCAATTCTAATACCACATGTACCTATCGGCACATTCGCCACTCGGAAAGAAGATCACCGCACTGGCGTTTGCTGTGCTCGGAGGGATCTTCGTAGTCATCGGAGGGATTGGGTCTCTTCGGACGTACGAGCTCGTATCCCACGGCCTGAGAACTACGGGGGCGGTTACGGAAGTCATCCGAAGCACGGGAGACGATGGCTCCGACAGGTATACGCCCGTCATTACATATACCTGTTGAGCCCAGGAGATTACGGAAGAAAGCAGCATTTCTTCCTCCGTCCCCTACGTTGTAGGACAGGAGGTATTCGTCTACTGTGACCCCTCGAACCCGGAACGATTCATTGTCGATTCTTTTATTGAAAAGTATTTCTGGTGATTCTTTTTGGTAATCGGAATCCCCTTTGTATTTGTCGGAATAGGACTCTTCGTGTACTCAATCCAAAGAACACGGGTACGCATGCGTCTGAAGCGCGAGTGATATCCCGTAGAGGCTGCCATTACGTTTCTGAGGGTCGTGACCGAGCGATCGAGCTTGAACGGTGGGCGGACAACACGCGAGACGGAGGAGACGGAGATAACCGTGTCTTTCATACATCCTCTCAGTGGCGAAGTTATTGAGACCAAGACCGACAGAGTCCCTGGAGATATCACCAGCTCCGTCAAAATAGGGGACACACTGACAGCCTATACCGACCCCCACGACAAAACACGGTTCTGGGTCAATGTGGAGCGATTCCTCGTATAAGTCTCTGATCAATGAATCCGGATGACGAAAACACGAGCATGGCTTAAGAAGGTATGAAACATTTTCTCAGTCGTGTTTGTCATCGGTATTCTCGGGCCTTCCGCCGTCTCTCTCGGAACATACGAACTCCGAAACATTCACGCGCTCCGCACGAATGGCACGGCCGTGAATGCGATGGTGCTCACCGTAGAGCAGTACGGAACCGCAAGCAAGCACCGATACCGTCCGACACTGGAATACTCGTGCGGAACGAACCCAGCCACCACGGTCCGGAGTCCGGAGTCATACCGTGCCCCCATCTTCGGAGAAAATCCCTTCTTACCAGGAGAGATGATCGGTATCCGGTGCGACCCTGCGAATCCGACACACTTTGTCATCGATGGCATGGAAAAGACCCTGAAATATTGGTGCCTGGTGATCGCGGGTATATTCTGCATACTCCCTGCGGGGTTCATTTTTGCCGCATGGCGATGAAAGCATTGAAGAGAGCGTGGATCGTCTTTTGCTGGGATTGTATAGCAATATTATATATAATAATATTGACTCCTTCGGTGTCTGGAATATACTCTTTCTGTCATCCGGAGAGACCGATATTCCAAATCCACCCGACCTATGAACACCCGCGATCCCCGAGCGATCCGCTCTTTTTTTGCGACCCTGCGAGAGAGTCTCCCGAAAGACCCGAGTATCGACGCCGAGTACTGACGCCGATATAACGCCCTCATCGAGCGTTTCGAGATGTCGCTTCCGCTCTCTATCAGCGAATTCCGCCTCCAAGAGAACGACGTGCCTCATTCGCTTGAACGCGGACGTCTCGTGAATAAAATCGACGCACTCATACGATTCCTCGGTCTCCTCTCGGAACAGATGGAAGTGCTCGGCAAAGGAAAACGTTCGATCCTTAGTGCACGCGAAACGTCACACGCGTAACGCCTCATTCGAGCAAATCTACGGATTTCCTCGACAGCAAAATATCGTCCGGCAACCCATCGCAAAGGTATACCATCGGGAATGAGAATCGGAACATGCTGGAGAATGAGCTCGTCCACAAGTCACGCCCGGAGGAATGCGGCATTGACCAAGGCTCATCCTGCGACGTATCCCTTCGGATAACCGCGATCGGTCACGAGTCCGAGTGCTTCTTCAGGACTCCCCCAGAGCGTGACATTCTCCGGATATATCGCATGTCGGGATGTGGACAGCAGGATAATGGGGATACCCGAAATATCCACCACATAAGGATCTCCCCATCTCACGACCGGCCTCGTAAGTCTGTCGCCCCCATATGATATGCCCGTACTTCCGGACATCTTCGAGCATCCGAAGCCACCCGTCATACGGCAGGAAATCTTCGGATCCGTCGGACCGAGCAATGTATCCGTTGGCAGATACCGCCATACATAGGGTGGCCTTGATGTTCATTCGGGAGTATTATTCGAGGACAATACCGACCGGGCAATGATCGGAGCCGAGAATTTCGGGACGGATATACGCCTCTCGAAGACGCGGAACGAGCGACTCGGAGATGAGGATGTAGTCGATGCGCCACCCCACGTTCCGTGCGCGGGCCCCGCCGAAGTTGCTCCACCACGTGTACGCTGCCGCGGTATCCGGATGGAAATGCCGATAGGTATCAACGAATCCGAGATCGAGGAACCGATCGAATCCCGCGCGCTCCTCGGCAGTAAATCCCTTTTTACCGATATTCGGCTTCGGATTTGCGAGGTCGATCTCTTTGTGTGCCACGTTCAGATCCCCACAAAACACGACCGGCTTGGTCTGTTCGAGGGTTTTTACGAATTCGGCGAATCAGCGATCCCACTCTTGCCTGATCGCGAGGCGCGAGAGATCATCCTTCGTATTCGGGGTGTAGACCGTAACAACATAGAAATCATCGTATTCGAGCGTGATCGCCCTCCCCTCTCCATCGAGCTCGTGATTGATTCCTAGGAGAGCTCCCTTTGGAGAGTTTTTAAAAAGCCACGCCGTACCGGAATATCATTTCTTCACGGTCGATGCATTCCACCAGATACCGTACCCGAGAGCCTGTATCTCCTCGATAATAGGGTTTTCATCAGCTTCCGACCGGACCTCTTGGAGTCCGATGAGATCCGGATTCTCCTGAGCAAGATAGTCGAGAAATCACTTTTTTGCGACAGAACGAATGCCATTGACATTCCAGGAGATGATTTTCATGGAAATCAGGAGTTAGCGGCCGAGATAGAGACGTTTGTTTTCGTTGTGTTCGGAGAGTGTCCGGGCATAGCGAATGATGCCCGCGTCATCATGGAGATAGTAGTAGTACGCGCTCGCCTTGGGGCGGAACGTGGCAAAAAACGTCTCATCGGTGACATTGGAGATGGGCGTGGGAGGGAGGCCGAGTTTGTTACGGGTATTATATTCCGATGCTATCGTGATATGTTCGGCAATAAATCGCGGCGTGCACGCATCGTGCGTAAGTCGGTACGCATAGCATACGGTTGCATCGGCTCCGAGAGCCATGCCTTCGTCAAGGCGTTTGGCGAGAATGCCGGCAACGATTGGCTTATTCATGGTCGTGCGCTCCTCCCGCTCTACGATGGAAGCGAGACGAAGCGTATCGTAGAGCATCTTTGGCTCGAGTGCCGAGGGTGCTACAATCTTCTCATCGAACCGATCGAGCATTCGGCGCAGGGCCGGAAGGAGTCCGGCATCCAGATCGAATCGGTATGTATCGGGATAGAGGTAGCCCTCGAGCGAGTCCGCAAAAAGAAATGAATACTCGGAACGAAGCACGGAGAGTGATTCGGAAGAGAGAGAAATGATCTCTCACGGATGGGAGAGTCATGCGTTTGCGAATACTGCATCAATGTCGTAGATGTTCCATCACGGAAGGATGGTGATAGAATGGTCGGAAGAAATCGATCGCGAAAGAACCGTATCGAGCAGAGTCCGGACCGTAAGCGGAGAAGACTCCACGGAAGCATCATACTCCCCAACCTGCAGAGAAGCATTTGGATGCCAGAAGCGTATATACATCTTCCACCGCCACGCGGCGACATCGAGACCGATCTTTTCTGGGAGAGCATAGAGGGTATCTCCGGATGCTACCGAAAACGATCCAACCTCCACAGGCAAGTCGCCGACACCATGCGCGTACGAACGCACGAAGAGTGCAACAGCCAGAATTGCGAGCACGATAGTAATGGCGAATCTCATGAAGATGATCGAATTGAAAAAAGCCGGAAGACTCGTAGTATACCCATGTTTTCTTTCCCGTCCAACCATGACACTCCTTCAGGTCTTCTTCATCATCTCGGGCGTCATTATCCTGCTTATCTCCGCGGATATTGCCCGTCGAGAGAGGTTCAATGCCCTGCACTTCCTTGTCTTCCTCTCCATCGGGACGGGGCTCCTCATCTTCACATTCTTTCCCGGAGTGCTCGACCTCTTCGGTCGGATCTTCGGTGTACAGCGCGGTGCGGACGTTCTCGTGTATACGAGCGTTGTTTTCTTGATCTACTTCGTTTTGCTCCTCCTGCAAAAAACCGAACGCAACCGGCGGGACACCACCAGGATCGTCCGCGAAATGGCCCTGTTCCGAGAGGAGGTACGTCGAGGTGAGAAAATTCACACCTCCCCGGACCATCGGTAACCTTCGCAATAAAAAAACCGCCTCGTGGCTCGCGAAGCATTTTTTTGATCCATGCTGTTAGAGGTCTTGTTTCCAGTTGGTGAGCGTCATCGTGAGCATCACATCATGAAGTCCCGTACTAGATCGATCGGCCCACCGAACGATGCTCTCCACTTTCATAGAGTCCGCACCAAGATTGGTGATACGAATTGTCCGAGTCATCGGCAAAAAGCAGTTGGACGTGACAATCGCTGAGCATACGCGGTCGGACGCGCCGATCTGAGTCGATCGACCGTTCTCATCAATGAGGATGGCAAAATCCGAATCCAGGATTGTTCCGAGACGGGCGATCATGAGAGCACGATTATCCTGGTACTCGGCGAGTGCCAAAAACGTATCGAAAAGCACCCCCCGATCCATACCTCCTCCGAGAGACGCAATATGGTTGGCACG
Organism: Patescibacteria group bacterium UBA2023; assembly: GCA_002335145.1. GTDB lineage: Bacteria > Patescibacteriota > Gracilibacteria > BD1-5 > UBA2023 > UBA2023. Next base: position 5,741 of record DDBV01000034.1, on the reverse strand, counting down.
CTCTGCCGGAGCCGGCTCGCGCATGAGGATCTGGGAGAACATGGTATCCACGTATTCCTCGTTGGTAATACCGGTATTCGCAGTCCTCAGGGACGTACCCCCTCCGTAGGTGGCCGTACCATCGGGGCGCATATACCACAAAGACCCGATACGGTAGAGAGAATACTCTCCATCGGCAATAGTTGCACCACCTCCTCATCAGAGACACGAGGCATCGTAGTTATAGGCATTCCAACAGTTCACGTAGTCTGCCCCGAATTTGATCCAGTTGGTATCGCGAATATTCTCTACCGCTTCCACTCATTCCCGAGCGAAATTGACCGCCTGAATCCTCAATCGCGTGGAGTTGGCGAATTGCTGGGTCTCACTAATAATCTCGAACGCGCCAACGAGTCCGATAACCAAGATCATGAGCATGACGATGACCTCGACGACCGAGACGCCACACCGGGAATATGGACGGATTCGCATGCGGTGGTGGGATTATCCCGACACGGAAGTATCGGAAGTATCGGAAGCCTCGGTTCCCGTTGATGATGTCGATGATTCTATCGGCTTTATGACATCTTCTGCGGATACCGAAGGCTTCTTCACGATCGTGAAGACTCGCTCCTTGAGAAGCTGGTTATTCGCTCCGTAGAACCGGATCGTATAGAGATTGAGTCCCTCCGCGAGAGTGTCGTAGTCCGAATTGGCGAAGTAGTACCATGTCGAACCCTGTGGGACGAATTTCTGCAAACGATAGTCGTTGATGGTAATATACTCCACGACTCCCGGCTTCACGCGACCGTCTATGCGCACGAGCGAACCGGTCGTAGTATAGGGATTCTCGGTCGGTGAGACAATGGGGAAATCACTATCGGAGAGCGGAAACGTCTGGACCGAAGGCTTCTCGCTCGGCTTGTCGGCAACCGATCCCTCTCCGGAGTATACGGTCATGACTCCCTTGGAGATGATTTTGTCCTGATCATCGAATGTCTTATAGACGAGATCGTTTGCCCCTGCAGAGAGCCGATACCCTGGGAGCGCAAACTCGCGCGTCTCCGTGTTGAGGCTTGCCTCCTGTTCATTGATCGAGATGCGCTTTACCCGATCACTCGTGACGATTCCTGAAATATCGAGAGAGGGATCATCGAGGGTCATCTCATCCTTTGGATGGGTGAAGACAACGTACTTGGATGCGGATGAAATCATGCCGGTGCCAGAATCGGATCCAGTGCCAGTCTGTCCAGATGCTGTGCTACTCTGGAGATAGCTCTGTCCAGAGTTTACGAAGAACCACTCGCTCGATCGGAAGAAGTCATCGATCGGTTCGACAAGAGCGTTGAAACTCGTCACGGATGAAAGTTCGTTGAGGACAACGGTAAGCTGTTGTCCTACGCCAACAGATCCCGTAATGATCCCATCCGCGGACGATGCAACCGCAGATCCACGCAGAACGTAGGCATTGCTTGCACGGGTATTTTGACTTATGGCAACCACCGACCCGCTCTCGGCCCGCAGGATATAGGCATCGAGCTGAATCTCGAGCGGTCCGGAGACCGTTTCGATCCAGGCATTACCATTTTTCACCGCCATGCGCTGAGTACCATTCACCAGGCCAAGGTACGATGCCTCGGCATTGGTATCGAGCATGACTCGATCGCTCGTACCAGCCGGCACAAAAGACGCTCGCCCGGATTCGATCTCGAGTCGCGAGTCTGTGGTAAAAAATTTTGTCGGGGATTCTATCTCCTTGCGGGAATCTCCGGACATATAGACGAATACTCGGGATCCGGAGTCCACCGGAGAAACGAGAGCATATGCGGCATTCGTTACATCGGAAGAAGAATCCGAACGACCCGAGAGAAGCGAATGAACAATCAAGAATACCACAACGAACGCGAGGCCGATGGGGACAAGATAGGTAAGAACGTTATTGCCGGAGGGTCGGGCGGAGGCACGTCGTCGCATGAAACAGGGATTAGTAGCTTACTTTGGGATTTTGGAGACGATCGCCGCATACGTGGCATCTTTTCCTTTTGGAACCTTGATAGAGACGGAATCTCCAACCTCCCCGCGAATGTATGTTACAGCTGCGAGCAGGACATTGTAGGTTTTTTTCTCGGAGACGATCTGGTAGCGTTCTCCGGTCTTGGTAAGTATCCCCATGGTCACCTCGTGCTCGATCTCATCGATAATCTTGTAGATGATACGTCCATCGCCACGAATTGTCGCCTTGAGCTTGCTTCCCTGTACGATCTGGGATTTCGAGGCGTAGTTGTGCGGCACGGGGTAGGTATTACCATCGGAGCCGAGCATGGATTCTCCTGTGAATATTCCCTCCACGATCTTGTCGCTCTCGCTCGAATATGCCGAGAGTCCGGCAGTATCGAAGATTTCGAGCGACTCGGACTTGGTCGATTCAGGATCAATGAGGCTCGCGAGAATCTTCTTGGCAGATTGCACCGAGCGTTCTGCGGTAATGATAAGGTCACGCACGGCCATGAGTTTTTTCTGGTCGTGGGATTTCGGATCGGCCATATAGGTATTGGTATGGGGTACGATACGCACAAGAGTACGGGAAAAACAGATTTTTTCAAAAGAAATGATTTGACGAGATGGTCGAATCGGCGCAATTAAGAAACCGAACAACCAGACAGAACACAAACGCGTTTGATTTTCGGATCGGAAGCCATATAGTAAGCCCATCGTCCCATGAATACGAACCTATGGAATTCGAAAAACGTTACGATGCCAAGTCCGCCGAGCCTGCCGCCTATGAGCGATGGGAAGCGGCCAATGCCTTCGCGCCAAGACCCGGTACCACCGGAAAAACATTCTATATTCCCATTCCTCCCCCCAATGTCACATCGACCAGCCTCCACGTGGGGCACGTGGCATTTCTCACGCTGCAGGATATCATGACCCGCTACCACCGCATGCTCGGCGATGAGACGCTGTGGCTCCCGGGGACCGATCATGCATCCATCGCGGCACAAGCGATCGTAGAAAAGAACCTCGCGAAGGAAGGAAAGACTCGTCGCGAACTGGGGCGGGAAAAATTCCTGGAGGAAATGTGGGCCTGGATGGACAAATGCCGCCCGAATATCACCGGACAGATGAAGCTCGTTGGATCGAGCCTCGATTGGTCCCGAGAGCGATTCACGCTCGACGACGGTCTCTCGAAGATCGTGCGGGACACGTTCATCCGGCTCTACGAAGAGGGACTCATCTACCGCGGGGACTACATGGTAAACTACTCCCCCGCCCTTGAGAGCGTGATCTCGGACATCGAGGTAGACTACCGCGAGGAGGAAGGCAAGATGTACTACATCACCTATTTCGTGTCGGGATCCGATAAGGAGCTCACGGTCGCGACCACCCGCCCCGAGACACTCCTCGCCGACCAAGCCGTGGCCGTCCATCCCAAGGACAAGCGATTCAAGAAGCTCATCGGTCGCTCGGTGATACTCCCGATCGTGAACAAGGAAATCCCGATCGTGGCCGACGACATGGTCGACATGGAGTTCGGGACCGGTGCCGTAAAAATCACCCCCGCCCACGACCCCGTGGACTTCGAGACCGGACGCCGACACGGGCTGCGGCTCGACTATGCCGTGGTGGACAAGATGGGACGGATGAACGAGAACGCCGGGATCTTCGCCGGACAGGACGTCCTCACCGCCCGCGAGAATATCGTGGAGCTGCTCAAGTCGAAAGGAAACCTGGAGAAGGTGGAGCCGCACATGCAACGCGTGGGATACTGCTCTCGTGGCGGATGTCGGGTGGAGACCGTGGTATCGACCCAGTGGTTCGTGCGCGCGAGCGAGATGGCCAAGAAAGTAATCGCCGGCTACGAGACCAAGGAATTCGAAATCATCCCCGACCGCTTCGGCAAGGTCTTCGAGGACTGGATCTACAACCTCCGCGACTGGTGCATATCCCGCCAGCTCTGGTGGGGACACCGGATTCCCGCCTACTACCACGCCGATACGCACGAGCTCCTCGGTGTGACCGCCGACCCTACGGAGCTCTATACGAAGTACGGACAAGACAAGGTCGTACAGGACGAGGATACGCTCGACACGTGGTACTCGTCTGCCATGTGGCCGTTCGGAGTGCTCGACTGGAGCCTCGACGGAAACCACGGGGATCTCTACAAGAAATTCTACCCCGCCCAGGTACTCGAGACGGGATACGATATCCTCTTCTTCTGGGTGATCCGGATGCTGCTTATGGGGTACCACTTCACGGGACAGACGCCGTTCAAGACCATCTACCTGCACGGCCTCGTAACCGACGAGAAGGGGCGCAAGATGAGTAAATCATGGGGGAATGTCATCGACCCGCTCGAAGTCCTCCGTGACCATAGTGCAGACTCCATGCGCATGACGGTGTCCATCGGATCCACACCAGGTAATAATATCGCGTTCTCCATGCGATCGGTTGAGGCGAACTCGCTCTTCCTCACGAAGCTGTGGAACATCGCCCGGTTCGTGACGACCGCCGAAAACGCTTCAACAGCCGACGACGATACCCTCGAGAAAACCCTCCTCTCCCGACAGAATGAACTTCTCGATCACGAGCGATGGATTCTCTCCCGGCTCTCGGCAACGATTGAATCCGTCACGAAGTCGCTCGATGGATTCGATTTTTCCCCCGCAGGAGAGACGGTCATGAAATTCGCCCGTGACGAATATGCCGATTTCTTCATCGAGGAATGCAAGCATACCAAGGATGAATCGAAGCTCGCCCCCGAGGTCTTGCGATACGTACTCATAAATATTTTGCGGCTCGCGCACCCATTCATTCCGTTTGTTACCGAAACGCTCCACGAACGGATGTCCGGATCCACAGACCTGCTTATACTCTCTGCTTGGCCGAAGGCCGCGTTTGCTCGGGATGAGGTGCTTGAAGGACGATTCGAGACGCTTGAGAAGATCATTCGCACAGTCCGGAGCTACCGCGCGAGCGCGAACATCCCACCAAAAGAGTATCTCAAGGCATTCGCACGGACACACAACACGAACCGGACACTGATCGAATCGAACAAGACCATCCTCATGGGAATGCTCCGTCTTGAGTCGCTTGAATTCGTGGAGTCGATAGAGAATGAATCCGACTACGCTTACCTCGTGGTGGAGGATATCGACCTCTATGTGGAGAATACCTCCGGATCGCAGGATAACTCCACCGAGATCGCGCGGCTCGAGACGCTCATCGAGGACAAGAAATCATACGTCAAGATCCTCGACCAGAAGCTTCTCAATCCGAACTTCACCCGCAGCGCACCCGAGAAAGTCGTCCGCATGGAGCTCGAGAAGAAACGAGAAGCCGAAGAGCAGATTGCCAAGCTCAAAGAGAAGCTTGAAAAACTCTCCCGATAGCACCATAAATCCTCCCAAGCGGGAGGATTTATGTGTCTTATACGTGTGTTACGAAAAGATACCCTCGTCCGGTTAGTGCTGTATGCTGGAGAACAGCTGTACTATCCGGAAGATTTTGAGCCGTCCCATTCGGTTGGGTATATTTCCACCCACCGGTGGGCAGTCTCTCGAATGCGTACGTTTGATTTCCTCCATTTATTCGAAAAGTCATTCCAGGAGTAGCAGCATTAATAACCTGAATCTTGTATCCCTGAGTGGTATAGTGAGCTCCGACCGAAGGGGTGCTAGGGTTCCGAAGAGCAGGATCCAATCTTGGAGGTGCTGGTGCCCTACGTGGAGTGTTTCCGGGGTTGTTTCCGGGGTTGTTTCCGG
>DDBV01000026.1 GCA_002335145.1 Patescibacteria group bacterium UBA2023 | reverse complement strand
GTATTGCCTCTTCGCATTCCGCCACACTCTTCTCATCGCGATAGTCGCGGGAGAGAAGATCGGAGAGCTTGAGTAGGAGCGCGCGACGGTTGTAGACGTCCTTTTTCGAGGGGTTTATGAAGAGCTCGGGGTATTGCTCGATGAACTCCGATCCATCGACCGATCGAACCTCGAATGAGAGCAAATCGGAAAAAATCTCGGAGTATTTCTTGGAACGCTCGGCAATATCTTCCATTGCGAGCGAGAGGAGCATTGTGGGGTCATCATCCCGGTCTCCAGCATTATCCGAGAGGCGATCCTCATCGGGGTCCACGGGAGTGAATCAGACAATGTCCGCGAGTGGTTCTTCCTTGCGAGCATCGAGCGAACGGATAGAGTCGACTGTCGCGATCCGGAGCATGTCCGCACCACGGAGACTGCGCGTATAGCGTGGATCGTACTCGAACAGGAGTGTCGGGAAGAGGGTGAATTTGGTAGCGGTGGTTTTTGTGTCGAGCGGGAGTGAGACCTCGAGGAGCGCGCTAAAGGAGTACGCCGCATGTCGTTCGTCTCGGTTGTCAATGAAGAAGGTGCCCGCGCCGAGGGGTCGGAACGTCGCGGTATTCGTGACGACTTCGTAAGAACGGAACGGGTCTTGAAGGGAGAAAACGTACCGTCCCGAGCCGATCTCGATCTTTGCTGATCCGGTTGCGATTTCCGTGACAATGATCGACCCGGTCGAGTCTGACTCCGAGTACACGCCATCAACGGCCGAGAGCTTGCGGAAGTAGAACGTATCTCCTCCCTCTGCCAGCCCCGATTCAGTATCGAGCGGCTTCCATGAATATGCCTTCTCATTTTCGTTGTACGCACCGATATAGGTGCCTCCGGTATTCTCGAAGTTGATCTCCGCACTCTCTACCGAGAATGAATTTGATCGCTTGGCGTCGGATTCGATGCCGCTATAGAAGATCAGAAGCGACGTCAGCAGGATGGTTCCGAACGATACGAGTACCCCCCTCATGATTTTTGTTTTTACGGATTGCGACGGATATTTCCGTCTCTGCTTTTATGGTATCATGTGTCTTCCATCGTGTCAATTAACGAGCATTATTCCTATCATTTTGTATCAGTCAAGATATCCTCTGGGCTATCTCTCGATTCTCGAAGAGGATTCCTACTTCCCGGTTCTCATCGAATCCCGGAGTCGTGAAATTTACGCTCCCGAGATAGACGGTCAGTCCGTCTACGATGAGTACCTTGGCATGGATATAGGGTTTGTCCGATATTCCGACCTCCATTCCGGCAGACTCGAGCGCACGGGCGAGTACGGCGTTCTCCGGAATACGCCCAGCACCACCGAGGACCATGCGTATTTTTATGCCCTGTTTCGCGAGATCGGCGAGGATCTGATGGATTCCCGGATCGCTCATGGATTGCATAGCGAGATCGACCGATACTTTCGCACTCCGCAATACCGCCTCGATGTCTGTGCGGCTCGTCTCGGGTGAAGTGGTAATCATACCGAGCGATTCGGTATACGAGCGTCATGTCCGATCCGATTCGAAGAGACGCTCCAGGCTCTCCAGGTCTCTGGGGTGATTTCCGGCGAAGAAGTATTCACGATTCTCGGTGAAGGAAGAGTGACTGAAGTTCGCGGTGGACAGGATATATCCGTCATCGATAATCAGGTATTTGGCATGATGGAGTCCCACGGTTGGTGCACTGATCCATTGCACGTCTATTCCCTTCTTCGAGAGCCGATCGAATGCCGCCCGGTTAATTGTCGGGAGATTATAGACTTCGGGTTCGAGCATCACCCGCACGTCTACGTCACGGGCCTGCGCGTTTTCGAGTGCCTGCATGACCCGCTTTTCCGAGAGGATATACGTTGCGAGCCAGACACGTGTCTTTGCCGATTCGATTCGTTCAAGGACGAGATCGAGCGATCCGCCGTCCGGTGAGTAGGTAAGCACTCCTGTGCGATATACCGGTGTCCGACCCTCGGCTATCGTGGCTGATGGCTGTGGTTCGGATGTCTCGCGATGGTATTCTACATAGGGCGTACATCCCGCGAGTGCGATGACGAGCCAGAGAAGAAGGAAGCGAAAGAGTCGGAACATGCGTATTATCGGAAGCGGATAGTCACATCCTGTGCGAGCGCGTAGCGTCCGGCGGCACGTAGAAGGGTCGTACAGGTTGCGGCGATCGTTTCTCGGTAACGAGAAAGTTCGTGGTTCGCGAGCGAGTCGTATGTCGAGATGGTTACACTCTTCGTTCCAACCCGCACGGACCGGATCGAGTCGGCGAGCAGCTCTTTGTTCGCACTTGCGAGCACACCCCGGATTGCCGCGGCGAGCACGCTCGATATGGCCGCTTCGGATCGGACCCGCTTGAGGATGTCTAGTTTTTCCATAGTCGGGTGAATCTGACGAACCGGATGTCGCCCGCGTAGTCGGCGAACGGCTCGGCGGTGCCGAGATCCGACAGTACGGATAGTGTCCGGTCCGTATGGGACGGGTCCATCTCCATGATGAGCGCGATCGACATATTTGGGTGCGTTTCTATAAGTCCCCGAAATTGCTCCAGATATACCGCGATGCAATCGTACCCATCTTCTCCCGCATAGAGGGCGTGGCGAGGTTCGTATACAGTATCCGCGCTTACGAGGTTCGCGTCCCGCTCGGGGACGTAGGGGAGATTCGCCACAAAAAGCACGCTTCCGACCCCGGAAATCGCTTGTCGGAGTTCGGGCGAGTCGAGCAGGTCGCACTGTATGAGCTCAACTCCGACATCATGCAGTATTGCATTCTCGGCTGCGAGACCGAGCGCGTCGGGGTCGATATCGGTCGCGATGAGAGCATTCGCATATCCGTACCGCTTCGCGAGGGTGATGGGAATAATCCCCGTCCCTGTACCGGTGTCGATGATCAGGTCGGGTACCCTCTCTTGCAGGAGCCTCCCGGCTTCTTTCACGAGGACTTCGGTCTCGAGTCGTGGGATGAGCGCACGGGGATCGGTATGGAAATCGAGCTGCATGAACTCGGTTCGCCCCGCGAGGTAGGCGTCGGGATAGTTAAATGGCATCCGCAGAACAAACTCCATCAGAACCCCGTCCGGCAATTCCGACATTGCTCACCGGGATGCTTCAATGGTTTGATGCCAATCAAATACGTCACTACTTCATGACGATGAAAAATCGAGTATCCAATCCATCCGTGGACGTATTTGTGCTCGCTCGATCTCAAACCCATCTGCACCCAATATGCCGATGCTGTTGTCTTCACAGAGATCAAGCAAAAACAAAGAGTCTGTCCGATCAAACAATGCCATGTTTTTATGATACACTGTCGGCTTATCGAGGCCTTTTATGATATGTACGTTTGTCTTATTTAGTAATGGCATTCATTAATATGGGTTAATCCTCAAAGGTCTTACGCTCGAACAGGAGGCTCGCCGCGGCGAGTACGAGAGCGAGATAGGCGATTCCGTGCAGGAGATTGAGCGGTACCGAATACGGCGGCAGGATCGCCGGCCAGAGAATGGCGTTCTTGAGATTGAGACCCGAGAAATTCGGCAGGATGACCGCGAGCGTCTCGGCAATCCGTACGAGCAGAATATCATCGGAGAGTCGTGCGAACTCGATAATGGGGTATGCCGCGTGCGCGCCGAAGTAGACCGCGAGTGTCGCGATCATTGCGACAACGGGCGAGACGAATACCGAGAAGAAGAGAACGACCGCAAAGAGGATGACGAGCTTGAGATACATGGCCAAGAGCACGAGCGCGAAGAACCACGAGAGCATCTCCGGCGACCGCCATGCGAGAATGCTCGCGAGCAACCCCCCCTCGATTGCAAATATTACCGCGAGCACTGCCGCGAAGCCGAGTGTTTTGCCGAGAATATAGCCCGACCGCGAAAGCGGTTTGGAAAAGAGTAGGTACACCGTGCGACCAGCGATCTCCTGGAAGAGTATCTGGCTTCCCACGTAGAGGACCGCGAGCACGCCAAACATCTCCATCATGGCGAGACCGAAATCGAGGACGATCCGATCATTGTTTCCGATCGAGAGATTGGCGAGCGCGAGCGAGAGGATAATGAGTGCTACGCCGAAAAAGACGACAAGCGAGAAGATCTTGTTACGGGCGAGCTCGCGATAGAGGCTCCATGCGACGGTCAGCATAGTCGAAACAGTATCAGATGAAGTCGGGGTGTCCCCGAGTGAAGTCGGCGACAGGAACAGTTTTTTTTCATTCTATCGTGACCGATCGCAAAATCAACCATCCCCCGTCCACCGCGATACCGATTCTTCCGGGGTCTCCATGGGGTATTCTCTCGACTGTGCCGGTTGGAGCTATTGGTGAACCAAATTCGGTGTCCGTCCGATCGAACCGGAGCTGCCTACCGACAAAGAAATCATATGCTCCCGGCCACGGAGTGAGTGACCGAATGCGGTCATGTAGTGTCTTCGGGTCAGTATCATACCGCAACAGACCGTCTTCTTTTTCAATTTTCCGGGTGTAGGTGGCGGCACTGTGGTCTTGTGGTTTTGGTATCACTTCGCCGAGCGAGTGATGTCGGAGCGTCTCCACGAGCAATTGGCCCGAGACTTCGGCGAATTTCGCGAAGAGTGTACCAGATGTGTCGGTGGCATCTATGGGGATTTGATTGATTGCGAGAATATCGCCCTCATCCATTCCTTCTGTCATTGTCATGATCGTGACGCCAGTCTCGGTCTCGCCCGCGGCAATAGCCGCCTGTATGGGTGCGGCTCAGCGATAGGCTGGGAGAATCGACCCGTGGACGTTCACGGGAAGTCGCGATGGGAGCGTGAGGATTTCCATCGGGAGAATCTTGCCGTACGCTACGACTACGAGGTAGTCTACGGGCATGGTGCGGAGCGTCTCGAGTAGCTCGATGTTTTTCCGGACTCGGATTGGCGTGAATACGGGAACGCCGTGCGAGAGTGCGAGTGATTTTACGGGAGTCGGTTTGGCTTCGCCGCTTCTGCCTACGGGCTTGTCGGGAGCTGTTACAACGTAGCGAACATGCGTATCCACCGTATCGAAACATGCCGAGAGGACCGAGGCGGCGAGTGCCGGCGTTCCGAAGAATCCGATGGAGATGGTCATGAGTGATTTTTGGATACAAATATTGCTATTCTTTCATTCCGCCATCGCGGGTTTTTCCTTGCCAAGCCCGTACGATTCGGGTAATGGAGAAGACAATGAGGACAAGCAGGAGGAAGAGTACCACCTTGCCGATCCGATCGAGGAATATTGCCGCCACACCAAATGCTGCTGAGAGTGAGAAGACGACGAGTCGGATATCGGAGTCTCGCAGTCCGAGGGCGCGAAGTCGGAAATGCAGGTGATGGGTAATATCTCCCTTGAGCGGATTCTGACCCGAGGCGATACGCATGAATATGACATACATCGCATCCACGAGGTAGACGCCGAGTACCGTAGCAACCGTTGCCACCTTGCCACCAGAGACGATCGCGAGTGAGGCGATAACGAACGCAAGGAACATGGTCCCGGAATCGCCCATCACGATACGTCGGCGCATATCCGCCCATCCGATCACGATCACCGCCGGTACGAGCGCGGCGAGTGATCGGAAGACGAAGAGCGAATTTTCTTGGGCGGGGAGAGTGGTGTCCGAGAGATAGAGTCGGGTAGTGAGCAGAGCAATTACGGCGAGCGCGATGAGAGCGATTCCCGACGTGAGTCCTGCTACGCCGTCCGACCAGTTGAGCGCGTTGAACACGAGGACATACCAGAAGACCGTGAAAGCGATGGCGACAATATGCAGATTGTATCCGAAGAATGACAGGACGTAGTCGTCTATGTGGGCGATTCCTCCAAAAAGTCCGCTGATATACCCAATCTTAATGCTCGTGAAACCGATGACGACTCCGACTGCCACTTGGAACGCAAGCCGGATAATCGGCGGGACCTTGAAAGGACTCTTCTTGATTGTGTCGAGATCATCGGGAAAACTGACGATGGAGACGAGCAGTCCGAATGCGAGCAATACGGGGAGCTTCGGCGTCTCGGGCGAGAGCATGAGTCCCATGACGAGCGTGAAGACTGCCGGAAGAATGATTCCGAGGCCGTAGGGAATGGGGGCACGTCCGCGTTCGTGGGGATAGAGGTGGGGGCGATCAAGCCATCCGATTCGGCGGAATGCGAGGACTCCCCCCCAGAGTCCGATGATCGAGAGCGCAAAAGAAGCAAGAGCGAGAAGTACGAGTTCTCCCCAGAGGGGAAAGTCGGGCGAGAGCAGGAACTGGAGCATAGTCTAGCGATTATTGACCGATTCTTCGATCTCGGCCTTCTTCTCCGAGAGGTAGCGATTGAATGCCTCACGCCTGAAAAAATAGACGTATCCGAGAAATCAGGCAACGAGCGCGAGAATAATATACTGGATCCAGGCAAGCACAATTTCGTAGTAAGCAACAAAGAATGTGCCAAGCACCACGATGACGATTGCCCATGCGAGCGAACCAATGATATTGTAGAGCCAGAATCGCGCGGATCACATACCACTTGCTCCCGCAAGGAAGGGGACGAAGGCTCGGGAGAGATTGTGGAATTTTCCGAGAATCACGAACCACGCGCCGTTTTGTTTGATGCCCGCATCGAGCCGAGTGCGTTCGGCCTTTCCGAGCGCGAACCACTCGCCGTATCGGTCCATGAACGGGTTTCCCCAGTGTTTCCCGGCAATAAATCCGAGCCAGTTTCCGAGACAGGCACCAGCTCACGCGACCGCAATTGTGCCGATGAGGTCGGTCTTCGCATGGAATCCGGCGACCACGAGCATGGCGTTCTGCCCCGGCAGCAGGGTGCCGATGACTGGGAAGGACTCGGCACACGCAATGCCTGCGATGATGGGGTAATTCCACCAACCGAGCTCGGATACGACTCCGCCGAGCCATTTGATCGCGGAGGTGAGCAGGTCCGGGCGGACGAGCGCGAGTACGAGCGTCCCAACGATGAGAATGAAGAACGTCAGCTTGAGAATGCTGTCGAAAATACGGAGAATCATGCGAGAATGAAGCGATCAAAAAAACGTCTCTACTGTATTCGGAAATCGTAAAAATGGAAATCCTCGGAAAATCGTATTTGCCTCGCGCAGGGAAACCGTATAATGAGGGGAGTATCATTTTCACGCAAGCACGCATGAACTCTCTCAATCGAGTCCAGATTATCGGAAATCTGACTGCTGATCCGGAGGTGCGCGAGACGCCATCCGGACAGAAGGTCGCGACCGTCTCCGTTGCCACGAACCGCACCTGGAAAGATCAGGCGGGAATCCGCCAGGAACAGGTAGAATACCATAACATCGTCTTCTGGGGGCGGCTCGCCGAGATCGTGGAGCAGTACTGCCAGAAGGGCAAGAAGGTCTATGTGGAGGGGCGCCTGCAGACCCGCAGCTGGGAGGATCAGGCCGGAGTCAAGAAGTACCGTACCGAGATCGTGGCAGAGAATCTCATCCTGCTGTCGAGTGCCAGCCAGGGAGGAGGATATGCGGGAGGGGGATCGACCTGAGGATATGCTATGAATGGAGGTGGGTCACCGAGTCGGGGAGATGACGATGGGGTTTTCTCCGATGATGCTCCGGACGAAATGTCTCAACCTAAGGCGAAACGCAGTGCCAAGAAGACCGAAGAGGATATCCATATCGAGGATATTCCGTTTTAGCCTCCCCCTTCTTGCTTCTTAATTGCAAAAATCCCCCTTGAATGGGGGGATTTTTTACGGCCCGAGCGGTCTCTTAGAAGAACGTCTGGTTCATATTCTGGCCGTCCACATAGCGAGGCAGGCAGAGTTTTTCTATGCGATTGATGGTTCCCGGAGGGGAAACTCCACTTGCGGGAGGAATCCAGGTAGTCTTGTTATTCTTTGAGATAGACCATCCTGCGGCATTCCCGTAGGTACCCCCCGCGGTAGTAGCTACGAAGCCCAATTCTGTACCCTTGACCCATACAGGGTGTCGGTACCAAGATTCTCCCCCTCATACAAGTGTCTCATGCACACGGTACTGGCATTGGATATCAAAATCCGCCGTATCGTAGAGGTTTACCGATACCCACCCGATGGGGTACTGATTCGGACTGTCGGTCGGTCTTCCGGCGTTGATCGTGTCATCGCAGTAGGGGTTCACGGTCGTTCCGATACAGGTGTCGATCCATACAGGCCCGTTGGCGGATAAGAGGTGTAGTCCTTCTTTGGACGTCTCGAATCCGGGTTGGCCTGGACGGTGATACTGTACCGACCCCAATACATTGGAGCGTCCGTCCGGTTGGGTGGGAAATTGACGGTTCGCATCATAGAAATTCACACCTCCTCCGCCTCCGGGAGAAGCGAGCAAGAGAACTTCCAGGTAGGTACCCTTTTGTCCGTTGATAGTATTTTCAGCGGCACCTATGTGACCATTCGACCATGTGGCAGGCGTCTTGCCTCGAGGCCAGTCTCCCCACATCGCGAAGTTAAAGAAGTACGTACACAGTGCCTGGTTCCATTTTGTCGTCGTCAAGACGTCACCGTCTTGTGCCCAGATTTCCTTGTTTGTCGTGCCACAGTTATTCCAGAAGTTGATGGCCGAAGACTGGTCCGAGAGCGGGGCAGTTGGGTTGACCCAAGCGAGGGCGGTGCCGATCGTTAGCCACGTTGCGACACTTACCGCGACCACGCCTACTGTCAGCTGCTTCAGAACAGTAAAAGCAAGAGAGAATTTCATACTGCTGGAGTTATGATACCATCGCGAGACATCGTACCGCATTTGCGAACACATTGCAAGAGAAAATTGCAGCCGCCGCGTACCGTCCAACAAAAAAGGACCCGAACGGGTCCTTGTCAATGAAAAACCGGACGAAGACTATGCAGCCTTCTTGAGGCCTTCGGTCTTCTTCTGGCGAGCGTAGAACTTGTCGACGGAGCTGGTCTTGAGGATGCGGTTCTCTCCAGTGTAGAATGGATGGCAGTTGGAGCAGGTCTCCACACGGATCTCGTCCTGTATGGTGCTTCCGGTCTCGAACTCAGCCCCGCAGGAGCAGGCAACTTTCGTCTTGGTAGAGAATTTCGGGTGGATGTCTTTCTTCATGGGAAAGGGTTGGTAGGGGTATCTTTCGTCGCTTGATACGGCGAGAGTGGGATGATTGTATCTAATTTCTCATATTTGCAAGTTTTTTCGTTTTCCCTCTGTGTCAGTGTCTCCGGATTATTTGCTGGCGATACGGGGGACATAGCCACTTCGTGAGAATTTCTTAGCACTCCTACGAGTATTATTCTCCCGATCCCGCCACGACTTTCGCATGGCGGAGGACATGGTCTTCGATCAGGTATCCCCGTTCAAATTCCGCAACAACGATTCCAGCTTCTCCGGGTGCCTGGCTCATAACATCGTGCCGATCCGGGTCTACCTCGGCCCCAACCGACTCGAACGGACGCACGCCCAGGGATGCGAGATCTTTGAATAACCGTTCTTCAATGGAGCGAATTCCTGCCACCCACGCGTGATCTTGGAGATCTGCCGGGACACTTGCGAGAGCTCGTCCGAGATTGTCCGCAAGGGGGAGAATCTTGGTCACGGTATTTCCGAGGATGAATCGTCCCATCGATCGGCGTTCCTCTTCGTTTCGCCGGACAAGGTTTTCATAGTCCGCGCGTGCGCGAGAGAGTTGTTCGCGCAGTCGGGCAATCTCATCGCCCTGTTCATCGCGAGGGGGATTCTCGGCCGTGCTGGTCGCTTCTTGCTTAAGAAGCTCCTCGCTCATGGCATCGTCCGGAGTTGGGTCGGTCTGGATCGTCATCGTTTCTTCGGGTAGGTCGTAAGAAGGTGGGGAAGGGGCTATTTTTCGAGCTGCTTCTTGATATTGTGGCGAATGTTTTCGTACTGAGACTCAAGTCGGGAGAGGGTTTCGCGTCCGAGCTTGGCTATAGTGTTACGCGCACCAGAGATTTGTTCTATTCCCGTGTCTTCGAGTTTGGCGAGAATTTCTCTCCGGCGATCGTAGAGGTCCGTAAGTTCGGATTCCAAGTCCTTCGCTGCGCTTACCCCATCGTTCTTGAGACGTTCCATCAATGCCTCAGCATCGATCCGGAATGCCTCAGCTTCATCGGTGAAACTTTTTCGAAGCGCATCGATTTTCTCCTGTGCATCGCGTCCGAACTGACTCGACTCGACCTCTGCATACGCTTCGCAGTGGATACGCTCAAGCTCCGCGACGAACTCGCGCAGACTCATGTCGGTTCGTGTTTGTCGCCCTGATGGGTAGCGGGTAGCTACGTATATCCCGGCTATATATCCGACCGCGAGCGTGAGAAGTGTCTTGTTCATAATACCTCGGATTAAAAAACGAGGTCCGATTATACCGGACCTCGACTTGTTTTCAAATTAATACCCGAAGACCGAGTCCTAACGATGGTTATTTGCTCCGAAGGCGGTAGAGGTTACGTCCGACACGCTCGATGTACCGCTTGTTCTGGAGGTTCATGTAGATGGTAGACGGCTTGACCTGGCGAACCCGTAACACGCTCGATATGATCATCTCGGTCGGCATCGCTTCGCCGTGCTTCTCAAGAATCTCCATAATGACGCTCATGACCGTTCCGCTCTTGTATCCCCACTCCTTCAGGACATAGATTCCCCGCCCGATGAGAACGAACTCCTCATTGCGAATAAGTTCATTGTGGATGGTCGGGACTTTTACTGGTTCGCGGAAGTGTTCGGAAATCGCGTTCGTGAGTTCCATGAAGTGGAACGGACGCTTCTCCTTCTTCATGATATAGATTGCTTTGTCCTTGAGCGTGGAAGGATTGAGAATCTTCCACTTTTCGAGTCCGATGAATTTCTCCTCGCCGCGCACGACATCGTGAAAAACCTCGAGGATACCGCTGATGAGGATCGTCTCAATCTTGCCGTACGTGGGGAAGAGGTTGGCCTTCACCATCTCGTAGAGAGCGTGGTGCTCCATGATATCTCCGCGCTTGGCGAGGATCTTGAGGGCTTCTTTATGAACCTCCTGAATCAGCTTCTTGCCGATTTCTGGTAGGTAGAAATGAACATCTACTCCAAGTTGTGGCTTGCTCTTTTGGATATTGAAATCTGCCTGGAGCACAACCTCGATAATGCCGTGATTTATCGGCTCGCTAATACCTATCTCGCGGACGATGGCACTCACGAGCTTGTCGCGCGATAGGAGGCCTCCATGGGTTCGTAGGAGCTGTTCTCCCAATACCTGTACGCGCTCGAGATAGGTCCCTTTTACGACCCGACCGATCTTCTTGATACCAACGTCTTCAATTTGTCGTACGCGCTCGCGGGTGATCTTATAGGTGTTACCGATGCTCTGGAGGGTTTCGTGTTGACATCCCAGGCCGATCCGGCGGGAGATGACATCCTGTTCTTTCGAGGTGAGATTGTTGAGGATCTTCGAAAAATGGGTTTGGAGTTCGAGTCCGGAAATCGTCATATTATTGTGGCGACAAGTGGTATCGGAACCGTACTGTTTCGATCCCTGTGTGGGGTCTTAGACATATATATGCGTTTCACTTCGAAAGTCAAATTTTTCCCCGACTCTCGTCAATGATTCGCTTCTTCTACTTCGAGCTCTTGAAGGAGGCATTTTTCGCCATCAATACACCAATCGATACCGGAGTCAAATCTTTTATGGCTTCTTTCTTCTCTTCTGTCGAGGTATCAACGAGTGTATTCATGATGAGTTTTCTTCGAATGTGAAGAAAAGATCATGCACAAAAATTTCCTGCGGCCTTGATTTCTGAAAAAGCCGAGTATATTGTGGGCGGAAAGAACCTTCCCACAGGAAGTCCTTATTAACCCTACTCTTTCTAGATTATGAAGAAATTAGCACTTCTCGCCGTTGCGAGCACGCTCGCTCTCACGGCTTGCAACCTCCCAGGAATGCCTAAGGGAGACGAGACTCTCTCTGGAGACACCATGTCCGGTGAGACGATGACGGGTGAGACTCTCTCTGGAGACACCATGTCTGGAGACACCATGTCCGGTGAGACGATGACGGGTGAGACTCTCTCTGGAGACACCATGTCCGGTGAGACGATGACGGGTGAGACTCTCTCTGGAGACACCATGTCTGGAGACACCATGTCCGGTGAGACGATGACGGGTGAGACTTCCCCGTCCGCTCGCACGATCATTTCCGATGAAGATACTCTCTCGGGGTCGGTCAATATCGAGGTACGCTAATCGCGCCTATGAAAAACTCCCCTGAGGGGGAGTTTTTTTATGCGTTCATGCGGGAGGCTTCGCGCTGCGCGAGCTGGGTTGCGGCTTCGGCCGGTAGGCGATAGGCGGCAATTTTTTTTATCCCCTTCGTATTCGTGGCGAGATATTGGTCGAGTGGCATGGGCTCGCATCGTTGTGGATCCTTGAATCGGAGAGTCTTGCCTGGAGGACAAAAGTAGGGATCGAGGACCATGATTTGTCCGCCACATCGATATGCAGCACACCGGTGTCCATAGGGAGAATCGCTTCCGGTAAAGACATCGAACACTGGGCAGTCTGCTGGGACCCGATCGAACGATCGAGTGACCGAGACGATCTCACCGGCACCCGCTGTTGGATTCGAGAATCCGACTCTTGGAATGCTTCACTGAACCGTTTTAGCGTTTCATTCGGGCGCGAGTATACCGAAGTGTGTCGCGAAATTTGCGACTGCCGTACGTGAACAGTAGGTGTTTCCCGGACGCTCTCCTTTGCCGGGAGGAACCGACCCTACGAGTGTCGGGATTTCCGCGTACTGGAGGTTTTGTTCCGTTCCCGAGTCTATTCGTGCCGATGTGCCCATAGGAGGACCCTCCGTGGATGGTGGTTTTGGTCACGAAGCGGAAGGAGTATTTGTTTTGTCTCCTTCGTCTTTGCCACGGGGCAGCACTGGTTCCGTTTGTGTCTCGGCAGTAGCCGCCAGATCCGGCTTTGCTTCGCAGGATAGTGATTGGTGTGCTTGGTCGGACGAGAGTGCCCGCACCGCGAGCCGTGAGATGGTGTATGGTCCGATCACTCCATCGTCCTCGACCGGAAGATCCCGTTGAATTCTTGCCCTCACGGCTTTATCGAGGGCGTTCCATGCTTCTTTTGTCTCTGCGCTGATTTCCACTTTCCGCCTATCTCGTAGCGTCTCTAGGTCGCCTCGAATTTTGAGATATTTCGTGAGGATCATGCGAGCTTCTTCACTATCCAGTCGGTCATCCGCAACCATGCGCCGAACTGCGTCCGCATCGATAATCTCGTTCTGCGGTCGCGTAGTACAGGAGTCTGACGAGGATAACCGTTCCATGTCCGTGCGTTATGATGTTTGCTGTCCGCCGAGATCGTCCACGCCGTAGAATTTTCGTGCCGCGGCGAGGTAATTTTCGAGCGTGGGAGAGACTCGGAGCATTGGGTTGAATTTGATCATCCCATCGTTGGCGGCGAGGGCTGCTGCTACGTGCTTCTGGGCGAAGTACGGTCCGGTGTGGTAGAAGACAATCGCTGTTCCCCAGTCGCATCCGCGTAGGTCGCGGACATGTCGGAGATATGCGGCCGTCGCGATGATCTGGTGGACGGGGTTCTCGCGGTCGAAATAGGGAGGACGAAGCTCGTCCGCACTCTCGATCGCCCCCACAGACTTGAGCGCGTTAATGTCGAGACTCTGTGCGTAGTTCGGGACGAGCGTCTGTGCACAGGTTTGCCAGGTACTATTGAGGTGTTGCCCCAGTCCGTACGCACTCGATGCGAGTGATCCATCGCTGTTGCGCGGTCGGGCATGAGGATTGAACCCGCTCTCCTTATACATGAGCCGAAGGAGTGCCGCTTCGGGTATACCGAAAGCACGGCACGCCTCCCGGACCGTTCCGCCGAATGCGGGCACGTTCATGAATTCCTGCTCCTTCATCGCGTTTCCATACCTTCCGTATCGCTCGCGCAGTTTGCGTCGGCGTTCCACAATATCGCCCATCTCCTGCTTGAGTTTCTGGTCCTCTTCGGTATCGGAGAGGGCATCCCCGGCCTCGAGCATGTCCTCGATACGCATATCCCGGTAGCGGGTGTAGGCGGACTCGCGGTGCATGCGCCGCTCCTCGTCGGTGAGGTTGTTATAGCGTTTTACAATCTCTACCTCGGTCCGGTGGTATACGGGCATGTAGGTGCAGTTTCCACCGGAATCCACGCTGTAGTATCCTGGTCGTCGCACTCCCGAGATCGCATCCGCAGACATGCCGTTGCGGGCTAGGATCGCCTTATCTAGTATCGGATTTCCAGAGAGTCGGATTCCGAGTTTTCCATCGATCCGGACTTGCTCGATCTCCGGAGGGAGGATGTCTGCACATCCAACGACCGCATTGACCCGGCTGTTTTTCCCGAAG
Source organism: Patescibacteria group bacterium UBA2023 (assembly GCA_002335145.1). GTDB lineage: Bacteria > Patescibacteriota > Gracilibacteria > BD1-5 > UBA2023 > UBA2023. The sequence goes on along the minus strand of DDBV01000026.1, from coordinate 42,362 downwards.
TTTGTCATGAGCTTGTCGCCCTCGGCGAGATCCGCGGCCGAAGGACTTCGATCGCTCTTTGCTCAGACATTGTACATGAGTAGTGGCACGAGATCGTACCCGGACGTGTACGAGAGAGCGTAGAGATCCGAGGGGAGCACCTCGTCGAACGACCCACGGTTCTTCAAGAGCGTCTGACGTTTTGTACGATTTTCCGCCGAATCGCTGTCGAGTCCGCCATGAGTCCGAATAAATGTCATCCGTGATTCGCGGGCCTGCGAGAGCACAGCCTCATCTATGGCATCTTGTGCCTCGGCTTTCGCCTCGGGCGTCGTAGCGGCCGTCGCTTGCTTTTCGGCCTTGGATTTTTCTTCCGCGAGCGCGTCCATGCGGGTGATGTACGCCGCTTGTGCCTCGGGAGCATCTCCGAGGATTTGGTATCCCCGTTCTGGGGCTCTGGATGGCGCAGTCTCGGTTTTTGTCGAGATATCTTCCGGAGATTTTTGTATATCGAGTGCCATAGTTGCGGCGTTAGAAAAGGATGTTACCATTATCGTACCACATTTGCGTGGGATGTGCAAAAATCACGTTTCGGCCTTGCGGTTTCATGTTTCGCGCGTATCATAATAGTGAGTAAATTAGTCATGATTTTATCGTACCAGCATGCTTTTGACGGAATGACTCTCGGTCTCGACCGGCGGATCCGCCATACTGTTCGATGTATCCATCTCGGTTGGAGCGGGTGAGATCGTTGCCCTCATTGGTCCGAACGGGAGCGGAAAGTCCTCATTCTCTCTCGCACTCCTCGGACATCCGGACTACCGAATCGATGCCGGACATATCTGGCTCGATGGTGAGATGATCGAGTCGCTTCCCCCAGAGGAACGTTCCGCACGCGGGCTGTTTCTTGCTATGCAGAAGATTCCCGAGATTCCCGGAATCCGTATCGGAGAATATCTCCGGACGCTCGCGAATGCTCGGGCCAAGCGGGGTGATCCTCAGACAAAACCGATCTCGCCGTTCGTCTTCGCACGGTATGTCCGCCCATTCATGCAGCGAATCGGTATTCCGGAGTCGTTTCTCGATCGCGATCTCAATGTGGGGTTTTCTGGCGGGGAGCGGCGTCGAATGGAACTCCTCCAAGCATTTGTCCTCGAGCCATCTGTCCTCGTGTTCGATGAGACCGACTCCGGACTCGATATGGCGGCGGTTGCCAATTTTGCAACAGTCCTGCCGGAGCTTGCTACCCGTGGTGCCGCGGTCCTCGTCATTACCCACAACCAATCCCTGCTCGAATCAGTGCCGTTCGTCCGGACGTATGAGCTCGCTGTCGGGCGCGTGGTTCGTTCCTGTCCAGGAAGCCTTCTTACTTAGATCCATGCCGACCGATACTGAAACAAAACCGGTCTTCGCCGATCTCTCTCGCGATCTTTTTGATGCTGCCGATGACGTAGGATATCGGTTCGAGGCCGAGCCGGGGCTCTCTGAAGAGCTCATTCAGCACATTTCCCACACCTACGGCGAGCCAGAGTGGATGCTCGCACACCGCCTCAAGTGCTTTGATATTTTTCGCACGGCGAAGCTACCGACCTGGGGTCCCGATCTCTCCGGGCTCAATCTTGGCTCGATCCGCTACTTCGCACGCGCCGAGCAGGGGACTGGTACCCGTAGCTGGGAAGATGTACCAGAGAAGATAAAAAACACCTTCGAACGACTCGGCATTCCTGAAGCCGAACGCCGCATGCTCGCTGGAGCCGGAGCGCAGTACGATAGCGAGGCGGTCTATCATTCTCTCCGGCACGACCTGCGTGAGCGGGGGGTGGTATTCGAGGATATGAGCGAGGCACTCAAAACCCACGAAGACCTCGTCCATCGTCATTTCATGCGGTGCGTCCCGCCTACCGATCATGCTTTCGCCGCTCTCCATGGGGCGGTATGGAGCGGGGGGACATTTCTCTACGTGCCGCGGGGCGTGCATATAGATGAGCCGCTCCAGGCATACTTCCGTATGAATCTTCGGGCAGGCGGGCAATTCGAACATACGCTCATTATTCTGGAGAATGGAGCCTCGGCTCACTATATCGAATGATGCAGCGCGCCGAAATACAACGAAAGTTCGCTGCATGCCGGGCTTGTGGAGATCTTCGTGGGCGAGAATGCAAGCATGCGCTACTCAAGCGTGGAGAACTGGAGTATCGACACCTACAACCTCAATACCAAGCGCGCTCTCGTGGAGGCTGGTGGACGGATCGAATGGACCGGTGGAAATCTCGGATCTGGCACGACCATGCTCTACCCATGTTCGATCCTCAAGGGAGACCGTTCCTCATCGAGCCACGTGGGGATCGTGTTCGCGAATGAGGGGCAGGTCGCCGATACGGGAGCAAAGGTCATTCATATCGGACGGGAGACGACATCGCGCGTGCTCTCGAAATCACTCTCCAAGGGTGGGGGACTCTCCGTGTATCGTGGCCTCGTGAATATCTTGCCGTCCGCTACGGGAGCAGTCTCGGAGGTGGTCTGTGACGCCCTGCTCCTAGACCGCCATTCCAAGAACGATACGATTCCCGATATTCGGGTCGGCACGCCTACGGCCACGGTCGCCCACGAGGCGACAGCTGGACGCATTGGGACCGAAGAAATCTTCTACCTACGAAGCCGATGATTCTCCGAGACCGAAGCTCGGAGCATGATCGTGTCGGGATTCCTCGCGCCCGTCATCCGCGAGCTGCCGCTCGAGTATGCCGCCGAGATGAACGTGCTCATCGGCATGGAGATGGAGGGGAGCGTCGGGTAGCGAGCCAATCCGGATTCTAGAGTGTGTCTATGTCGATAGAGGCAGTATAGGTCTTGCCATCTTCCGCATCTACGAATTCGATTGTCGCCTTCGTAATGCTTTTTGACTGCGTGAGCGAGAGGATTCTCCCATATCCGTTCTCTGACTTGATGAATCCGAGATCGCCGATGAATAGAGTCTGGCCAACTGTGAATGCTTTTCAATTCATATTTTTCGCGGTCTCCATATTCTTGATTTCAGTTCCACCTCCCGTTCACTCTTTCGGTGTCGGGTTTGGCGAGTGTCCAGGGTTTTCGAGTGGCATACAATGCAAATAAAAGGGTATCTTTCCGAGTATAGACAGTATCTCGGAGAAACAAATTTTTTTCGTATTAACACGAGGCGAGAGCGTATTGTGCGAGTGCCTGCGCGTGGATATCGGTCGTATCGAAGATAGGAACCGGGGAGTCTTCTTGATTTACCAGGAGTCATATTTCCGTGCATCCCAGGATTATCACCTCAGCTCCACCATTGATAAGTTTGGCTATAACATGGCGGTATTCCGCCCGCGATTCGGGGCGGATGGTGCCCACGCAGAGCTCGTCGTAGATGATACGGTGGATGGTCTCCCGGTCCGCCTCGTCCGGTACGAGCACATCGAGTCCGTATCTCGATTCGAGTCGGCCCTTGTAGAAGTCCTTTTCCATCGTGAATCTCGTGCCGAGGAGCCCCACCCGCCGGACTCCCGCATCGCGCACGCGTTCGCCCGTGGCATCGGCGATATGAATGAACGGGACCGATATGGCGGCTTCGATCGCCGGGGCGCAGAGGTGCATGGTGTTGGTACAGAGTCCGATCGCCTCGGCCCCGGCCGCCTCGAGCCGCTTCGTGGTATCGGCGAGGATCGCGGCGGCATCGTCCCATCGTCCCTCCTGCTGGAGTCGCTCGATCCGGTCGAAGTCGTAGCTCCACATGACGATCTCGGCCGAGTGCAGGCCGCCCAGGCGCGCGTTCACGAGTTCGTTGATACGCTGGTAGTAGGAGGCCGAGGATTCGAAACTCATGCCGCCGATTAGTCCGATGGTCTTCATAGGAGTATGTTTGAGAATAGGGTTCAGGCATCCTATGGCTTCAAGATTAAGGCACAGGAGGCTCGACTTTTTCTCGGATCCCGATACAATCAAGCAAACGACCCTATGGACGACATTCATCCTTTCAAGGAATTCCTCCCTCCGATGCTCGGTCTTGCGCCGGAGTTTCTGGTTCTCGCGATCATGGCATTCACCATCTCGATAGCAGCTTTTTCGTACGCACTTTCTCGATGGAGGCCAGTACCGCTCGAAGCTCCCGATATCGTGCCCGTATCCGATATTCGTGCCGAGATGCTCGCTGAGATGGCGGCTGTACCGCTGGAATCCGATGATTTCGCCGCTCTCACCCACACGCTCGCCCGGCACTATCTCGATCGGATTCGTCCACATGTACCCTACAGTACGCGGACGGGACGCGAGATCACCGCGATGCTCGATGACGATCGTATTCGCAAGCTCGAGGAGATGTATACCGCAAGCCAGTACGCCGATGTACCACTCGACCACGAGAGTCGCAGGCGGTTCCGGCGGCTCGCGGAGGAGATCGTTCTCGGTATCGGATAACATATTTCTTGGCTCTAGACCAGAAGAGAGAAATAATTACACTCTCTTCTTATGATCCCATACAGCAAAATCACGCTTCACGAACTCAAAAAATTATCAAGTGCTTTTGCGTAGACATTGACGCGACGAAAACGGGGGAACTCTTGGGATATAACCGAAAGACCGCCAACCGGTACTTCTGAATTTTCCGGAAAGTTGTGTATGCCCAACGGGTAAAAGCCTTCCAAGAGAAAATAGGCGGCGAGATCGAAGTTGACGAGAGCTACTTCGGAGCGAAACGGAAGCGCGGGTTTGCTGGGAAGCTGAAACGCGGAAGATGAACGTTAAAGCAGCCGGTGTTCGGCTTGATAAAGAGAAAGGATGAGAATGGGAAAGTTGAAATCTACACGGAAATCATCCCGAACTGCAAAGCTGCGACGCTCCGTCCGATCATCCAAGGGAAAGTCAGTTTGGAGGATTCCGTTCTCTATTCGGACTGATGGAAAGGGTATGACGGTCTCGTAGATGTCGGACTCGACAAGCATTTCCGGGTCAACCACGGTGAAAGCGAGTTTTCCCTCGGAAACGGGATTCATATCAACGGGATCGAGAACTTCTGGAGCTTCACGAAGCGAAGATTGAACAAATTCAATGGAGTAAAGGTCAACTTTCACTTGCACCTGAAAGAGTGTGAGTGGCGTTACGGGAAAGAATCTTTTGAACTTGAGGAAGAACTTCTTAAAATGCTCCGTAATTTCTATCGGAAGAAATAATCTTCTGGTCTAGAGCCATTTCTTTTATCAGTTTCATATGGCACGCACATACCTTCAATTAGAATCAGATATAGCGAAAGATGCTCACGGTACTTGAAAAGATGCTCACCGCTCTATCCCCCCGGCCGTCGCGAAATTAACACGGCAACTGGTTGCATCTTCATCGATGGATGTCCCACGACAGAGGGTCGAGTATAGACGAAATGATGCAGGAGTGCTGTGCAAGAACTGAACCCCGCTTCGATCTGTAGAAGTGTCTCCTGCAGAGTCTACAGAAGACAAAGAATAATAGACTCATGCACTTTCACATTATTACGCTTTTTCCCGAGGTTTGCGCGCCGTATCTCTCTACCAGCATCATGCGGATCGCGGGGGAGAAGGGAGCGTTTTCCTATACGCTCCACCAGCTCGCGGACTATTCCGACAACCGCACCAGGCGGGTAGACGACCGACCGTACGGCGGCGGAGCTGGGACCGTGCTCTCGGTCGGGCCGCTCGATCGGTGCCTTTCGGCAATACAATCAAACTACGATGCGCCGATCCCCATTATCCTCATGGCACCGCACGGCGAAACTCTCCGGCAGGCGCGGCTCGAAACGTTTGCAAAAGACGGTCGGGACCATATAGTGGTATGCGGCCACTATGAGGGATTCGATGAGCGTATCATAGCACTCCACGACATCGAAGTCGTATCCGTGGGGGAATATGTCCTCTCTGGCGGCGAGCTCCCAGCTCTCACCATGATCGATGGAATCGTACGGCTCCTGCCGGGCGTCATCAAGGCCGAGAGCATTCATGAGGAATCCTACTCCGCCACGCTCGATCGCCGTCGCGAATATCCCCACTACACCCGTCCGGAGAGCTATCGTGGCCTCTCGGTTCCGGAGGTTCTACTGGGTGGCCACCACAAAGAGATCGAACGATACCGTCGAGATAACCTGCGATAAACCATGCAAGATTCCCTCCGTGCCGTCATCGAATTTGTCTCGGGCGCGAGCCAGTCGTTCTTCGGCTCGGCGGTCTCGCTCTACGAATCATTCTTTACGGACTTGTCCGTGGATTCGATCATTCGGATGGTCATCATCTACGCGTTCGTCATTTGGGCGGCATTCGTCATTTGGGTTATCAAGGATATTACCAACCGTACCACGAGCATTCTCCTCCAGGTTTTCTCGATCCTTCTTGTCATCGCACTTACGCCGCTCTTCGGTCTACCAATCTATCTTCTTATTCGTCCGGCGAGCACGCTCTTCGAGCGGTCGTACTACGAAGAATACGACGAGGATGACGAGGCATTGATTCATCCATCGGTCCATTCGTGTCCGAAGTGTTCATACATCGTCGAAGAGCGATTCCGATACTGTCCGGCATGTGGATTCGAGTGTACTACGGAGTGTACTGCTTGCGGCGAGCGTATACGAGAGGGACGGACGACCGTCAAGCACTGTCCTCACTGTGGCAAGCCCCGGGCTTTCGTATCGGACTTGTCTACCCAAATGTCACCACCCTTGGCCACCCAAGTCTCTTCGCCTCTACTCACTTCTGTCGATCCAGAGACATCAGCTCCTCCCTCGCTCGACCTCGCGCCTGTCGCTGTGGATAGATCAGAGACGAATGATACTCCTCCCTCGCTCGATGTGTCTGAGTCCAATGGCGAGAAGTCTGCCGACACTGATCACCTGCTTCGTTTCGACAACTCATCCAAGGTATCTTAGATACCTGTATTCGTTTACGACTCCATCTCCCAACTCATGAAAACCGCGTTTATCACGGGCATTACCGGTCAAGACGGAGCCTATCTTGCCGAACTCTTGCTTGCCAAAGGGTACCATGTCCATGGCCTCAAGCGCAGGAGTTCGCTCATCAATACTGGGCGCATCGACCACCTCTACGAGGATCCCCATACTGATAGTCGCCGATTTACGCTCCATTACGGAGACATGACGGACTCGGTAAATCTCATTAAGCTTGTCTCAACGATCCGCCCGGACGAGATCTACAACCTCGCCGCACAGTCGCATGTCCATGTGAGCTTTGATATGCCCGAATATACCGCCAATGCTGATGGAATCGGAGTTCTTCGGCTCCTCGAGGCTATCCGTGTCGCCGGACTTGAGAGAGCAACACGATTCTACCAGGCGTCCACATCCGAGCTTTACGGTCTCGTGCAGGAAGTGCCGCAGCGCGAAACGACGCCATTTCACCCGCGCAGCCCCTATGCCGTGGCCAAGATGTACGGCTACTGGATCACGGTCAACTACCGTGAGGCGTACGGTATTCACGCATCAAACGGCATTCTCTTCAATCATGAATCGCCCATTCGGGGGGAAACATTCGTCACTCGGAAAATCACGCGTGCCGCCGCAGCAATTGCCGCAGGCAAGCAGGACTGTCTCTATCTCGGAAACCTCGATGCCAAGCGCGACTGGGGACATGCTCGAGACTATGTAGAGGGAATGTGGCGCATCCTCCAGCAGGATACGCCCGATGACTATGTCCTCGCGACCGGGGAGACTCGGACGGTCCGAGAGTTTGCTGGGCGCGCGTTTGAGTGCGCGGGCATGATGCTCGAATGGAGAGGAGAGAACGAATCCGAAAAGGGATATATTCTCGGCACTGACCGATGCGTGGTTGCCATAGATCCACGCTACTACCGTCCGAGCGAGGTAGAGCTCCTCATTGGCGATCCGACCAAAGCTCGCGAGAAGCTCGGTTGGACACCCACTACCTCATTCGATGAGCTTGTTCGCGAAATGGTGCACGAGGACATGCGTGCTGCACGATCATAATTCACGGCATGGTCTTCCTTTCCAGAATCATCGTCTTTCAAAAAACGTCTTCAGGGACGTTTTTTTGTTCTTGGGATTATTTCTTCGGGAATATCACTAGTACGCCGTCATCCGGATCCGTTCGGACGGTGCAGTATTCGCAGGCATGATTTGCGAGCCATCCATCGAGTCCGTCCATCTTCCATCGAAATTTGATCGCGTCATCCACGGCGATCCATCCTCCCGGGCGAATCCGTGGCCAGACCGCATCGAGGAACTCCACGGTCCGGCGTTTTTCCCCATCGACGAATACCGAGTCGAACGTCCGGTTTGTGGGCATTGCTTGCAGATGGACGAGCGCATCTGCAAATACGGCTTCGATCCTCCCGCTTAGGCCGGAGCGGGCGAAGTATTCCCGGGCTGCCTCGTACGATGGACGACTAAATTCTATCGTCAGAATTCTCCCGTTTTCCCCTATGGCGTGGGCGAGTCGGAGAGTGGAGTATCCATGGGCGGTGCCGATTTCCAGGGTATCGCGAGATCCGTGCCCACGCACGAGTCCGGCGAGAAAATCTCCCGTTTCGCACGAGATGGCCGGCACATCGGAGCTCCGACAGGCATCAAGCACGTCGGTCATGAATGACTCCGTCTCCATCTAGAACGGAAGAGACATATTCGCCTCCTCTGATCGTTGTTTTACGGTATCAGCGGGGAGGCGGTCGAGGATTGCACGGTACTCCTCGAGCGATCCTTCGCGTGCCCCGGCGTTTTCCACGTAGGTTTCGCGCATCGCTTCGGCTCGTTCGCGTGTGAATTTCCACCACGTTCCGGCGATCACGAGGATACCTCCCATGATCTCGAAGACCACAGCCCGGCCAATCTCTATTTGCGTGAGAAATATACCGTAGGCACGGATGCTCTGGAACGTAGAAAACGACAGCAGGAGAATGATCGCTCCGATCCCGATGAGGCACGCGTTATCCGAGAATCCGAGGCCGATCCGAGACTTTACCGCCTGCTTGTTTTTGTTCGACAGTAACAGAAAGAAGAGTATAATGACCCCGATCGCGATGATGTATCCGATATATCCCGCGAGGATCGAAAACGCGTTGTAGGAGAGTGTCGACGAGTCCGATCCAGTCATGGAGAACCAGGGAACGAAAAGCCCTACAATCGCGAATACGGCCCCGATGAATATGATTTTCTTCGGGTTCGAGAGGTGGAAAAAATGGAACGAAAGACGGTTCGCAGTAGTTGCGAAACGCTGCTTGAATCGACGATTGCGAGAATTGACCGTATAACTCATGTCCGAGAAAAATTCCGAGAAAGTGCCCGCTGCGAGAGTCCGACGCGAAAACACGGTCATTATACTGTTTTCGCTCGGTTTGCAATTCGTTTTGAGCGTCTTCCAGAGCCTCAAACTTCTCATGCTCGCCGCGATTGGACGCGATCCGGGGCCGATTCCTCCGAATCATCTGCTCGAGAGTATGAATTTCGCGCTGAGGACCGGGCCGGCAAAATTCTGGCGCAGGCCCACTGCGATCAAGATGGGGCGGAGTATTGCCACCTTCATTCGCTATGTGTTTTACCGGGAGAAGAGCTTCCGCGAAGATTCCGTGCCGGAGTCGCGTTCTCCTCGATGAGGATTTACGCTCATAGAGGTGATCGTCTCGATCACACTCTTCGCGATCGTACTTATTACCGCATTTGATGGATTCGGCATGATCTCGAAACTCCGCTACCAAGTGGAGGCGGAGATCGATCTCAATAAGGATGTCTACGAATCTATCGAGACGCTTGTAGCACTCGTGAAAGACGGAGGTCAGATTGATTACGAAGAGTATTTCAATCGCAAGGCCATGGGGTATAGCATGAACGCCGGACACTACGCGAATCTCACGGGATTCGGCAATTACGGTTCTGGCGGGATCGTCGGATCATCGAGCTATGGAAATTGGCACTACTACTGTGGTAGCTCTACCGGCGGGGTAAATATGGGGAATGATGGCTGCATGGCTGCCGATACGCCCCAGCGTTACGGGGAATACGAACTACAGTTCGTTGATTACAATGCGAACGCCGATGATGACCCGACCGACTGTTTCGTCCGAGGATTCCCCGGAGCGCAGGCGGGTGATGAAGACTGCGATGGGAGTGTGCGGTTCGATGATGACGATGAAGTTATCGGGCGCGGCCCCGCAGTATTTACTGGCGGGACGGCCATCAAGGAGCTCTACCTTATACGAACAAAACCGTCCCCGGAACGTATTTACTTCCGGCGGATCGTGCGGGGAGACCCCGCGGTCGCGGGCAATCTCATGCTCCCATGCGATCTTGCCACAGGAAGTGGGGCCGGATGCATTGGGAATATTCAAATCCTACGCATGAGGGGGCGGGATCTCGGAAAGACTCACTCCGCCACAGGACAGGCGGTCGGTCTCTATGATGGGCTTCTCGATACCTGGCTTTGCCATGAGGACTATGATTGTGTGAATCCGAACAACGTTGCTTCGGGACTTGACTCCGAGTGGGTTGATCTGTTCCCGAGTACCGTGAATGTCCGGGATATCGAGTTCTTCATTACTCCGAATAAGAAGGCGGAGTTCGCATGGCGGGAGAATGCTGACGATGTGAAAGCGGCTGAATCGGTCGGGATCGTCATTACGATTGGCCACTCCTGGGAACGCCGGAAGCTCATAAAGACTTCCGATCCTTTCCTTCGGGTCTCCACGACCATCAATCTCACCCAGTAGGCGTATGCGAAAACAGGGAAATATCCTCATCATCACCATGATCCTGACCGGACTCATTAGTACGGCGGGAATCTACCTGCTCGATGCCGTAATGCCACCGATCCGCTCGGTCCAGGGTATCACCAACGCAAACGGCGCATACTATGAAGCGCGTTCCGCCATGGAGCAGGCACTCTTTGAGATGTCGCGTGACAATCCTTCCTACGAACGTGCCAATATGTCCGGCTCCACGACAGCATCCGGATCGTCTTTTGGTATTGCCGCTATCAGCACAGTCATCCCAACGCCGGGAGGAGGGACGAGCGATTTCGATGCCGATTGGAATCGTCTCGGCAAGTACGACCCCGTGGAGCTGCGGATCGATCGAGCTGATCTCGACTTCGACGCGTTGCGGATAGACTTCCGTATTCCCGATGTGACCGGATCATGAGCCGATACCACCCAACTCTCGGGCACAGGAACCACATCGATGATCACATGGATGCTCTCGGGTGAAGGAAAAACCATCGTCTCGGATGCAGGGGGCTACATAACAGTCGATGATATTAATGCTTCCGAGATCGCGCTCGGAGCAAAATCGGGACTCTACGGCACAGGAATGACCGCGACACTCACGGCATTCTACTCCAATACCCCGTCCACAACTAACGGACTCGGCAACTGTGCACCAGCGACCCCGTGCTTCCTGAAATTCTCGCTCAATCGGACGCTCCAGATCGATCCGGATGGTACTGGAATCCTCCGGACAGCCCCATACCTGGAGTATCGCATCACGGGACTAAGTGCCCCGATTGCCGAGCAATTCGCGACAATCACGACCCGTGGGTACTACCAGGGCTACGCACGTTCTACCTCCCGACAGGTCGAACAATTCGCCACAAATACATCGGTGAACTTCACGATATTCAAGTAACAGATGTACGGTATAGAAAATGTCGGAGACCCGAACTGGTTGGTTGGTGCGGAGATCGAGCGGATCACGTTCGGCCGGTACACCGTCATTATTGGTCTCTCGGAGGATCGGGAGATTTCTCTGGCCGACTTCGCCTGCTACGCGCTCACGATCCGAGGCGAGACGGGATCATCCCCGACCGACTGGGACGACATGCGGGCGCGCACGCTGCTCCCCACCCTCATAGGCCGACGGATCGCCGCGGTACGTACTTCGGACGATGCGCTCGAATTCACAATAGAGCACGACCGTACGCTCGTGTTGCGAGATACGTCTGAGCACTACGAGACCTTCACGATCTGTGGACCTGGGAGGTTCGCGATCGTCTAATCACTCCAGTATTCACGATATGCCGACATTCCAAACCATCGTCCTCTCTGAGAACGATGCCAATCAAACGCTCGAAAAGTTCCTCAAGAAACTCCTGCCGAACGCCGCGCTTGGACTTATTTATTCGCTCGTGCGAAAGAAGCGCGTGCGTGTGGATGGCAAGCCCGCTCCCGACAAAAAACTCCGGCTCGAACCCGGAATGACGGTGGACATCGCCCTTCCGGATACTGACTACGCGGAACTGCGGCGGACCGAGCCGAAGAAGTTGTCCACGAGATCCGATGCTCGACTCGATAAGCGGTGGATCGTGTACGAGGATGGAGGAATGCTTGTGGTGAACAAACCCGCGGGAATCGCCGTGCATCCGGGTGACCATAAATCGACCGAGGCTTCCCTTATTGAGTTGGTGCAAGATTATTGCGCCGAAGCAAAGCGATCATCTCTTACGTTTCGCCCATCGCTCGCGCATAGAATCGATCGTGAGACTTCGGGTATTGTGGTGATCGCCAAAACGAAGCCGGTACTCGATAAGCTTACCAAGGCATTCCGGGATCGGACGATGTCCAAGAAATACCTCGCGGTGACGGTCGCCGCGCCAAATCCCGCAGCTGGTACGATCGACGAACGCCTCTCCCGATCGGACTCCGCTTCGGGAGCGAAGATGCATGCTGATGAAGACGGTCAGATCGCCCGTACGCGCTACCGGACGATTGCGACAGACATTCAGGGACGGTATGCTCTGGTGGAGTGCAAGCCAGAGACGGGGCGTATGCACCAGATTCGCGCGCACCTCGCATCCATTGGCTGTCCGATCCTCGGAGATACGCGCTATGGTAGAGTGAGTGAAAATGGCTATGCAAAGAGGCAATTTGGCATATCGCGACACATGTTGCACGCGGCCGAGTTGTCGTTTCTCCATCCGACAAAAAACATCCCCGTTACCTATCGGGCGAGGATGTGGGATGATATGCAGAGACTTGTCGATGTGCCGGCTACGCTCTCGGCATAAGTTCGGGCGATATGAGATCGAGAGTGGGAGATGCAATGTCAGGATTTCGTTCGTCCGGTCCGGCGTCTGAGAGCGAGAGATCGAATGGCGCAAGATAGAGGTTGTATTGTTGTATGGAGAGGACGGTATCGTTTGAGTAGGAGAGATCGACCGCACCTGCGAGAGTTGCGTTGGAAAGATCCGAATGGTCGAACACGCAATTTGTCCAATCACCAACAAGGGTGGATGTGCCAAAATTGATCCCGCGACAATCGATCATACCGCAGGAGGGCTTCCTGTCACCCGAATCGGGTTTTAGCGATTCGATCGAGAGGATTGGCGACCCCTCAATGACAATCCGAGAAAGCCTCGATCGGAGATCGCGAGGGAGTGGGGATGCTATCGGGAATAACGACCGTTTTCTGAGAGCTTCGAGAAACTCTTGCACATCACGCACAACCAAAGTATCGAGCGAGTTCCGTACGATGGTCGATGCACAGCTCATGATGCCGAATCAATCGACCCCATCAGCTCTCCTATCACCCCCGGATTCTTTCTCAACTTCTTCATCGAAGGGAGTGACGTTCTCCATGAGCTTGAAATTCATATTTCGAAGAGGTGCTAAGAATGTGATAATAAGAGTCTTGTTTTGATAGTCAAGGAATATAGATACCGATTCTTTGTTCATTCGCGTATACTCGGACGCGCATTCGATGAGCTTGGTACTATGTCTTACCGAAAATACCTCGAAACCAAGAAAGAGATTCCGTGTATCTTCTGCTCGGAAGAATTCCGGGCAACGACCGTTCGTTCGTACGATCAGTGGTTCGTTGTTCCGAATCGTGCTCCGTACTGCGCCGATCATCTCATGATCGTTCCGCATGCACACTTTGAGCGTGTGGGTGACATTTCATCCGAAGCATGGATCGAATTTGCTTTGGTCATGCGCGAAGTTTCCGATTGGATCTATTCCCGCGACCATGGTGGATACAACCTCCTCGTGCGCGATGAACAAGTGCCGGGAGCCGTAGGAAAAAGCATTCCCCATCTGCATTTCCATATCGTTCCAAAAAATATCGCCATCATGGATAACCCTGGGGAACGGCATTTTTACACATTCCCGGAGATCATGGCTCAGGTGAAAGATATAAGTGATTCCTGGCCATGCTAACAATTCTTATTGTCTCAGACGGGAGTGATCACTTCAAAGGGGCGATCGACGAATATATAAAACGACTCGGATCAGATCTGCGGATCGAGACGATACGACCCGAGCGAAAACGTACCGATCCGTCTGGAATCATCTCGGCCGAGACCGATCGCATCATTGAATTTCTTGAGAAACATCCCCGTCTCATGCCGGTCCTCCTAGACGAGCGCGGGATACCGGAGCATACCCGGGGGCTCTCTGCTCGTCTCGTCCGATGGCGAGTGGAGAGCGTGAAGCCCTGTTTTGTAATCGGAGGAGCATATGGCGTGGATCGTACGAGGTTTCCTGACTGTCCCGTATTACGGCTTTCGGATCTCGTCATGCCCCATTCCCTCGCGCTTCTTGTGTTGCTCGAGCAGCTCTACCGATGCCGCGAAATCGATAGAGGATCAGGGTATCACCACCAATAGAAAACCGCCCAATGGGCGGTTTTCTCTAGACTCAACGAGATGTCTCCCGGACGAACCGACGCGCCGAGATGTAACCGGAGAGGCCTCATACTGCCACAATCATGATGATCACGGCGATGAGATACCAGGCATAGGCGGAGAGGAATTGTCCGGCGAACTGGACGGAATTCATAAAGAATGAAAAGCGGACGAACTGGAGGAGTATGAGGAAAATTCCAGCACTCGCAATTGCTGAAAGGAGGCTGTATATTGCTCCCTGTGCCACAAATGGACCGTAGAGGAAGTATGCGTCACCTCCCACGAGCCGGGTAATCTGGATCTCTTCACGATAGAAGAAGACGAAGTTTCCAATGATTGTGTAGATGATGACGAAAATTCCAAAGAGAAAACAGACGATAACCGCGTAGATTCCGTATTTCACGGTCGAGATCAGCGTGATGAACTCGCGGATCTTCTTGTACTGTGAGCGGTAATCCACGAGCGATTCACGGCTCGCGTCCGAATCGTACATGACAATCCCCCGGTACTTGGATACGGCCGAGTCGAGCGCATCGTAGCGGTCGAGCGAGATGTTCTTGACAATAATAGAAGAGGGGAGGGGGTTGTCGTCTTCCGACTCGACGACGCTCGCGAGGTCCGGGTAGCGTTCGGAGAGAATGTCGAAAGCCTCCTCCTTGGAAACATATTCTATCTCTGCACCTGGAACCGCGCGGATCGCTGCCATAAGAGCAATGACATCCGAGTTCGCGCTATCGTAGCCTTCGCGCAGGTTTACGGATATGGTGATACGGTCGTTGACCGAATCAATGAGTCGGTCCGCGCCGTACTGTACGAGGAAGAGGACGAAGATAAAGAACGCAATGAGCCCGAGCGTTATGACCGTGGAAAACGAAAGGAACGTATTGCGGATGATGTTCTTGAGAGCGTAGCGGAGAATGCGCATGAGAGGACGAGAGACAGGTATCATCTCGGATTGTATCCGGAAATATCGAGAAGAACAGAGTAAGAATGCGTCTTTCGATTTTTCGCGCCAAACACTCCCCGAAAAATACCGATGCATCGAATCATGAACTTCCTTTTTTCTTTACTTCTCGGTCATGACGAATGCCCCATCCCACGATTCCGGCGGAGTCACTGCATACTCCCGGGCGCGTGCGAGCAAGACCGCGGTTGGTCGGTCCTCCGGGTATTCGGCAAGTATCTGCGTGAATTTCTCTGCCGCTTCGGGAAATTCCGCATGGTCGTAGTGCTCGAGAGCGGATTCGAACCGTTCAATGAACGCGATAGTCGATTCTTCAACCTCGCTCTTCTTGCCAAAGAGTTCGTAGAGGCGGACCGATTGGGTCTTGCCTTTGGCTCGTATGCGATCGAGCCGGCGAGTGACCATTGTGTCGGTGATCTCCGCGTAGACAGATTCGCTTATGAGAATCCTCGTTCCGTAGATTTTATTGATTCCTTCGAGACGAGATGCGAGATTCACGCTGTCGCCGAGGGCGGTGAATTCGATTTTCTTCCCGAGACTTCCGATATTTCCGACGATTGCAGAACCGAGATTGATTCCCATCCGCACGCGGAGTGTGATTGAGTGTTTCGAGAAGACCGTTGTATTGAGGCGGTCTACGGCCCGTTGTTGTGCGAGTGCCGCTTCGCAGGCATGCCGGACGTTCACAGAGTTTGTACCGATGCCGAACGCGCCCCATAGTGCCATGATCGCGTCTCATTCGTACTTGTTCACATATCCGTGCCGGTCGAGGATGATATCCGACATATCCCGCAGGTATATGCCGAGCAATCGTACGAACTCTTCCGGATCGAGTGTCTCGGCAAATGCTGTGAACCCCTCGATATCCGAAAAGAAGCTCACGATCTCCCGACGTGCTCCGCCGAGCTTTACGGATTCGTAGTTCTCGAGGACGCTCCGTACCAGATCCTTCGCCAGATACTGCGAGAGTGTATCTTGCAAGAGACGTTTACCAGCATCTTCGTAGAGGTAGCGGTAAACGCTCGTGCCCACGAAGACGAAGAGATACGCCACGAGAAATGCTGTCGGTGCGGAAAACAGCAGACCGTATTCGCGTGCGAAAGAATCTCCGAGGAGTCGAAATCCGATGATCGCTCCCAGGATAACAAGTCCGAATACGAGGATATTGCGGATGAAGAATCCGAGTGCAGAAAGCAGGAAGATGGAGAGTCCGAGCATGAACCATTCAGTCCTCACATCAAGAAACGACATGAATTGGTTTCGAAGTACCGCATCCACGGCGGTCGCGTGGAGATATACGCCCGGTACCGTGCCGACCGCCGTTCGGTGGCGATCCTGGAGTGCTGTGGCAGTTGCCCCGATGAGTACAATGCTATTTTGAATATCCGAGTGCGGGTAGTTGCCCGAGACGACATCCCGGAAGGAGAGCCGATGGAATCGATCGGGAGTTTCCGGCACAGGGAAAAACGAGTCACCAAATCCACCCCGGGCATAGGGGATACTCCGGGAGATTGGCCCGTATTGTATAAACGAATACGATGAATCCGATGGAGTCCGTCTGACGGGCATCGACTTGGTCGAGAAGACTGTTCGGTAATACTGACGGGCGACCGCGAGAGAAAAATGCTCATAGACCGAATTCTCGATCAACCGATGGGTCTCTGTCGTGTAGATGGTACCGTTCGAAGCAATACGCTCATTGAAGAAGCCGATATTCTCTACGTGTTCCTGGAAATCTTCCAAGGGGAATACGTGATCACTGAGTGTGGCTCCCGCGTAGAATCACAGTATGACGCGGTCGGAATATTTCGCGAGGACATTGGAGAGGCGAATATCCTCGGAAGGGTCCTCGGACGGCTCGGAGAGGAGCACGTCCACCCCCACAACCATAGCTCCGTCTTCCAGAAGATGCTCGATTGCCTCGGCATAGTGCCGACGTTTGAATTCCTGCCATCGTCCCAGTCATCCCCGTTCCGGATCATCGAGCGTGGCATCATCAATCTCCACCACCACAATATTTGCAAGCTTCTCTGTCGCGTGCATCGAGCGTCGCTGGAGGACCGAATCAGTATAGGAGAGGTTCATGGATTCCACGAAGTCCGCGAACGCCCAACCGATGACAATCGTCCCAGTGAATGCTCAGATCGCTATAAGGATGCTTGCGGTCAGCGAATTTCTGATCCAGGCTGGTATCTTTGTCGTCATGAATTAGCGCAGAAGTTCCATGAATTCGTCCCAGAAATTCCGTGTCTTGAGCGTATTGCCGACGGTTTCTTGTAGGTCCGTTGTCTTCAGGGTCTCTACGACAGTATCGAGCCGGTCCTTGGCTTCCTGAGAGAAATCCCGGGTTTTTAGGAGCTCCAAGAAGCTCTTACCTCCGAGCTTCACCGACTCCATTGTCGAATTGAATTGTTCCAAGTCCTCGGTCGTGAGTCATTCGCGGAAGCGGTCGATGATGATATACCCTGGAGAATCTTCTCCGAGATAGGATGCGAGGTCGGTGGAGAGGAGTGCGACAGCTCCGGAGTATCCCGACTCTTCGGCAGTCATGAGATCATAGAACGAATATCGGGCGAAACTCTCGTCAATTTCATCGCGCTCCGATTCCGCCGCTGTCTCCGAGACCATGGTACGAAGCGCGCTCTTCATGGCGAGATCCTCTTCCGATGAGCTGAAGAAGTTTACTTCTCGGTAGAGGGCGTAGAGTTGGTCATGGAGAGCTTGTCGGTCGGTGGAAGAAAGGGTCGACGGGTCCATTGCACCGATACTCCGATTGTAGAGGTCTGCCAGCGCTTCCATGTCGCCGTCTATGACCGTCTCGGCGACTTCCGCCACGAGGGTATTTGGGTCGAATGTGCCGCTTTGGAGGTCGTCTTTTACGAGTCAGGCCGCCGTAAATGCCTTATCTACCGAGGCGTAGAGTCGATCGAAGAACGTCTTATATCCATACTCCGCAATGATTCGTTCTTTCGTTTCCTGAATACGAGTGTTGACATAATCGAGGTCGAATTTCCGGTTTGTCTCTTCCCACTCGGTATCAAAGAGGCTTGCTGAGACTTCATCGAGCGAGGCAAAATTGATCGCGTTTCCTTCGGATACGGCCGCGCCACTCGCAGTATTCTCGACCGAGACCATGTGCGAGAGTGTTCGGATGTAGCCATCGTCCGCATCTACCTCGAAGACTGTTCCTCGGACGCTCGCCACTGCCTCGCCATCGCCGAGCCCCTGCCGGAAGCGGCTTTCGCCCGAAAGGTACCCAATGACGTTTGTCCAACTTCCTCCGTTCTTGAGCGTGAAGAAAATGTCTGTTTTACTTGAGACTGGATCGTATTCGATTGTATCGATGCGTACGAGAGAATTCTCCTTGATGCGCGTCACGCTTCCGTCTGGCCAGAGAATCGTTGCCATGGAATCCGCGAGCGTCCGGAGTGTATCGCTTGCCTTGATCTCGGTGTATTCCCCTTGTTGTAGTACTATCGGCTTCTCGCGCAGGAGCATTCCCCGTCCTTCATTGAGAACAACGAACGTCTTATCCGAACGTTCCGACCGATTGGTGTTCGAACCAGAAACAGCATTCCATACAATGAGTCCGAGTACGATGGCAACGATCAAGGAGAGTATGAGGACTCAGCGAATACGCATGCGAACGGAGGTTAGATGGATTTCTTTTATTTTTTCGATAGGATGGGCGGGTATTTTCATCGAAGTATGAGTCGCCGATTCAAATATCTGCTCGCCGCGTTTCTCGCCCTCATTGTCTATGAGACGTATTTGATATTCTTCTACGCGTACCGCGTGGCGAATATCGAGGAGCGAGAAGAGGCTATTATAGAACAGAACGCTGAACTTCGCAAGCGAATCGCCGATCGCCGATCGCATCTTTCTTACATCCGAACCAACGCTTACGTCGATCGTGTGGCAAAAGAGACGCAGGGACTCAAGAATCCCGGAGAAGAAGTTTTCCTATTTCTTTCCGAAGAAGAATATAGTGCACATCGCGAGTACGACACGATCCGCGATATAGTGAATCCTCCGGTAGAGCCCTCTCCGACTGCTGGCATGTCCAACGAAGAGAAATGGTGGTATTACTTATTCTCCGATTCGAAGCGACCGAGCGATTCGGTTTCTCCTTAGACGGAAGATTGCTATCCCTCGGATCTTCCGGCGAGACCGGTCCGCTCGCGCCCGAGGATTAGCTCGATTTTCGCGAGATTTGCGCGTTGTCCGTCTGTTCGTTGCGTTCGCGCCGTTTTGGTGGCGAATTCGTGAGTGCGGAAGAGCTCCGCGCTTTGCTCGAGCCAGTCGATCCATGGATTCGGTAACTCTGAGAACAGGACGATTTCCTGGTAGAGATCGAACGTGCTTCCGATTCATTCGGGAAGTCCGAGCATGTCGAGATCGCTGTCTTGGATGATTGCATGCGCGAGAGTGGGCGTCTCGGATCCGAGTGCGGTCGAGAGAATGAGCGATTCGACTCGCTCGATTCGGTCTTCTTCCCATCATTGCGTCACCAATAACGACCGGGCGATCTCCGCGCCAATCGGTTCGTTTCGTGCGTAGCGGCGAGCATAGCCGACATCGTGGAAGATGATCGCAATCGCGATCTCCTCTCTTGAGTCGCTTGTGATTTTCTCGAGATCGCAGAGCTCCATCGCCCGAGCAAAGACGCGCTCGGTATGGTAGCGGTTATGGTATGGGTAATCTCGCACAGCCTCGAAAAATGGGTCGGCCATCCGCCAGGCAACCGAGAGTATGGGGGAGTCGAGTCCGAAAGACATAAAAACCCGATTACTTCCAAAAGAGTATATCGGGTCTTGGCAAGAAGAGCAAGAGAAAGACTTCTTAGCGCATGGATACGACCGCCTCGTCCTCCGAATCGAAGACGGGGACAATGGAGGTGATTCCTACGAGCTCAAGCGTATCGCGCACATCCTCGCCGAGATTCGAGAGTGCCATGCGGCCGTTATTCTCCTCGATATTGCCGAAAACATCGGCGATGTATCCGATGGATTTACTGTTGAGATACTTGAGTCCCGCGAGATTGAAGACGAGTTTCTTGTCTGTGAAATCTCCGATCTCCGAGACGATGGCTGTGAAGGTTCGGTCGGCGTTGGTTTCATCGAGTTCTCCCGAGAATTCGAACACGAGGACTCCCTCGACTTCTCGCTTCTTGATATCGATCGCGGTATTCATGTGCCGTACGAAATGGAAATAACGTCCCGAGTATAGCGCGTTTTGTGCAAGGATGCAAGTTTTTGAATTACTCGGATTCTCGGGAAGAGGGAATCCTCTTCTTGGGAATTTCTCATGAGTGCCTTTCTTTTTCTGTATCGTGAGTAAACAATTTTCTCCTGCAAATAAGAAAAGCCCCTCTTAGAAGGGCCTTTCTTGGTCGCGAATCATTTACTTCACGCGGTTTCGCAGGAATGCCGGTACATCGTAGTCGGTGCCTCCATCCGTGCGCGGCTCTTGTCGTGGCATTGGCGAGGGACCGAAGGATGGCTGGCTTGGGCGAGCCGATCCTCCGAGACTCTTTTTGCCGAAGACGCTTGATGATGTGGTAGACATGCGCGTCTCATTGTGCGAGCGATTGGATTCTTCATCGAATCCCGTGGCCACCACCGTGATCTTGATGTCCCCGGTGTAGCTCTCGTTGACCGTCGTTCCGAAGATGATATTAGCGTTCGGATCGGTGGATTCCTTGATGATTTTGGCAGCCTCCTCTACCTCGAACATAGAGAGATCGGTTCCTCCGGTGATGTTGAAGAGAAGTCCCTTCGCTCCCGCGATGGAGAGCTCGAGGAGTGGCGAATCGATCGCGGCACGCGCAGCCTCGATCGCGCGATTCTCACCAGATCCGTATCCGATTCCCATGAGGGCGGAGCCGGCATCGGCCATCACCGAGCGCAGGTCGGCGAAGTCGAGGTTGATGAGTCCCGGAAGCGTGATGAGGTCGGAGACTCCCTGGACTCCCTGGTTGAGCACCTCATCGATCATGCTGAATGCATCGAGAAGCGGTGTTTTCTTGTCGATGATAGAGAGAATCTTGTCGTTGGGAATGGTGATGAGCGTATCGACCTTGTCACGGAGAGCATCGTATCCGTCCGCGGCCTGCATGGTGCGCTTTTGTCCCTCGAACGAGAACGGCTTCGTAACAACTCCGATGACGAGTGCGCCGAGCCCCTTCGCAATCTCTGCGATCACGGGCGCGGCTCCGGTCCCGGTTCCGCCTCCGAGTCCGCAGGTCACGAATACCATATCGGCTCCGGCGAGAACCTGCTTGATTTCCTCGCTCGACTCCTCAGCGGCCTTGCGTCCGACTTCCGGGTTCGCTCCGGCTCCGAGTCCGCGCGTGGTGGCACGTCCAATGTTTATTCGCACGCTCGCGTGCGAATTGAAGAGTGCCTGTGCATCGGTGTTCACCGTGATAAACTCGACTCCAGAGAGTCCGGATTCGATCATGCGATTGATGGCGTTCTGTCCTGCGCCTCCTACTCCCACGACTTTGATCTTGGCGACGGGGGAGATATAGTCGGACATATCGATCTCCTGGATGGAGTCTTTCTGGTTGCCCATGAGCAACCCCTTGAGCATATCGTCTTTTTTGGTGCGCGGCGCCATAGTCTGGAGAAGGTAATGATTACGGGAGGATTTTCGAGAAGAGGTTTCGGACCGATTGCCAGAATCCGGAGACGGAGAAGTTTCCAGCAATGGAACGCTTGTGGGAAGAGTATCGGCGGGACATGACGAGCGTTCCGATGACGGCAGCGTATACCGGATCGCTCACGGATGTGCCGGATACATACTCGCTCTCTTCCGGTACACCGATAGACGCGGGGAGTCGGAGGATCTCTTTGGCGAGCGGGAGGACTCATCGAATTTTCGCGCCTCCGCCCGTCAGGACGGCCCCCTCTGGGAGCATTCCGTCCCGTCCGGCGCGCTTGAGTTCAGCGTTCACGAGGTGGAAGATTTCCAGGTACCGAGCACGGACGATCTCTGTGAGGAATTTCTTGGAGACAGAGTGAGATTCGTTTTTGTCGAACTTCGCAAGGTCGATCTCCACGTCCTTATCATCCTCGGGAGAAAATGCGAGGTCGGCTACTTCGAGCTTGAGACGCTCGGCGAGATCAATGGATACGCGGAAACCGAGCGCGATATCGCTCGTCACATGCTCTCCACCGACGGGTACCACCGATGAGAAGAGGAGCGCGCCCTCCTCGTAGACGGCAATATTCGTACTTGATGATCCGATCTCGATGACGGTGACCCCGAGCTCTTTCTGTCGCTTCGACAGGACAGCCTCTCCCGAGGTAATGACGCTCGGATACATATCGAGGATCCCAACCCCAACATCGCCGACGGCCCGCTGGATATTCGCGAGAACATTCGATCCGATGGAGTAGATATGTGCGCGGACTTCGAGCTTCTTTGCGGCCATGCCGACAGGGTTCTTCAGACCGGGTTCGCGGTCGATAGTGAACGTTTCCGGGATCACCTTGAGAACCGAGCGGTTCGTGAGATCGACCCCGTTCTGTGCCATGTCGAGGGAACGATTGACGTCATCCTCCGTGATCTCGGTACCGAGGACCGAGACGATCCCAACGTTCGTGACGCTCTCGATGACGGGCCCGGAGAGGGTGAGGTAGACGTTGGTGATTTGTTCTCCGGTCATGCGCTCAGCTTCCGAAAGGGCGTGATCGAGATTTTTCTTGAACTCGTCCATATCGAGAATGTTGCCTTTCCGGACTCATCCGGAGGCGGAGGTTCCGACTCCGAGAACCCGGATATCGTTGCTCTCGGAGAAGTTCGCGATGATGGTCTTGATCTTGGAGCTGCCGATGTCGATGGCGGTGAATGTTTCTCCTGTTGGCATGGGTTTTGTGGAATTCGTTTGGTTCGTATAAAATTTTTATACTGATTCTATGGCTTCATAGAGAGAATATAAAGGTCTTGACGAGACCAATTCACTCCGTTTTTCCATAGCGTCAGTATAGACGGTTCCGGGAGTTTTTCAATACGAATGCGATCCTTTATCCCAATACTCCGAACACAATATTTAGTCGTCCAAACATGATGTACGCCACGGAATATACGATCGACCCATGAAGAAGGCGAAGAATGTCCAACAAGAGGATATCCGGGATGAAACTCGTCCTACCGTGATTCCAGAGGGAAATGCGAGGGATTCAGCAGGCGTGCAGCGCGCGCGGCGAAGGCGGCGTCCGGTTCTCACGGAAGTTGCAAGAATCGTACCGCTTCCGCATAGCTTGGGAGATCAGGAGTCCTCGGTTTCTCGAAGAATCCTGGAGGGCTAATATTGAGAGGTGTCATCGTGGGGTTTTCAAAAAACAAATATCAATATAAAAATTAAATTTATATTGTCAATACTCTCTGCAGGATTTTAATGACTATCCTGCATACTTCCGGAACCAGGTGATTTGCCGTTTGGCATAGTTGCGGTTTTTCTGTTGTACGAGAGCGATCGTTTCTTCGAGATCTCGATCCCCTCGCAGATGCGAAATAGTTTCTACATAGCCAATGGTAGCGAGTCCCGGTAGATCGGGAGAGCATCCATGATTCAGGAGTATCCGCACCTCATCTACGAGCCCCTCCTTGAACATGCTCGCCACGCGCCGGTCGATTCGCTCGTAGAGTCCGGTTCGGTCGCCCGTGTAGGGCGAGAGAAAAAAAGTATCGTATACGGGTTCGTTTGAGCGGGTGAGGTCGGATTTCCGTAGTCCGTAGACTTCCAAGAGCTCGAGCGCGCGTATGACGAAGGGGTAGCTATTGGGATGGATGGTCGTAGCGGCTTCCGGATCGAGCGATTCGAGGTGTTTCCAGAGTGCCTCATTGCCATGACTCTGTCGGTAGGCCTCTGCCTCGGCTCGGTACTCGGGTACGGCCGGGGTCTGTGGGAGATCGAAATCATAGACGAGCGAGTCAATGTAGAGTCCCGTTCCGCCGCAGACCACGGGAATTTTTTCTTCTGCCCAGAGGCGGTCGCATATTGTGAGCGCGTCGGTCTTGAATTCCCCCGCACTATACCGACGGTCGAGTGGGAGGTGACCGATGAGGTGATGGGGGATGTCGCGCATTTCCTCTGGTAGGATCTTACCGGTACCAATGGCGAGATCTGCGTAGATCTGGCGAGAATCCGCACCGATAATCTCGGTCCCAAGCATTTCGGCGACATCGAGCGACAGGCTTGTTTTTCCACAGGCGGTAGGGCCATAGATGACAACGAGCTTCGGCGCGTCCGATGCTCGATCGATCCAGGCGGAGAGACATGCGGCGGTCATGACATCCATATAGCGTTTCGTGCGAAAATCGATAGACTGCGAGCGATAATATCTCACGCTTGCGACAATGCAACCGAAACGCGAGTTCCCACCGAATGCTTCACTCGTTTTCGAGGGGAAGCTCGTTGATGTCTACCAGTGGCCGCAAACCATGTTCGATGGGACGATCCAGACATTCGAAGCAGTTTCTCGGTGCGACTCGGCAGGGGTTATTCTCGTGGATGATATGGGTCGGATCGGGATCAATCGACAGGAACAACCGCATCGTCCACCGTTTCTCTCGCTATACGGAGGACGGATCGAGTCCAATGAGGAGCCGCTTCTCTGAGCGAAAAGGGAAGTATTGGAAGAGTCGGGATACGAAGCTGACGAGTGGGACCTGCTTATGACGGTCGGTGGCACGAGCGTCATGCGACTTGATGAATACATCTATGTTGCGCGCAGTATTCGCAAGGTCACGGAGCAGTCGCTCGATGCAGGGGAGCGAATCGAGGAGGTGTGGGTGAGTTTCGACGAGTTTGTGGACATGCTAATTTACGAGAAGATTCGTATTTCTCCTAAGCTTTCGCTCCTGTTCGCTCGTGCCAAGATCGATGGGACGATAGGGGAATTGCGGGAGAGGATTCTCGGAAAGTAGACGTCCGTATACCGGAAAAACCCCCGAGTATTCGGGGGTTTTTTGTATGAAAGAAGATTGCTATTTCTCCTCCACCTCGGCGTCCACGCTGTCGTCCGACTTCGTCTGTCCGGAGTCTGCAGCCCCTTCGGCCTGCTGCTTCGAGTAGATTTCCTGTCCGATCTTCATCATGGTTTCCTGGAGTTTGTTCGTACCGGATTCGAGGGTGGACTTGTCGGACTTCTCATCGGAGAGTGTTCCCTTGAGCGACTCGATCGCGCTCTCTGCCTCAGTCTTGAGCGCTGCGTCATATTTCCCTTCGTTGTCTTTCAGAGTCTTCTCGGCCTGATAGACGGCAGACTCTGCCATATTGCGAGCCTCGATAGATTCTTTCTTTGCCTTGTCACTGTCACGATTCGCCTCGGCTTCCTTCACGAGTCGATCGACCTCATCATCGCTCATACCGGTCGATCCCTGGACAGTAATCTTTTGCTCCTTGCCAGTCCCCTTGTCCTTGGCGGTGACATGGAGGACTCCCGATGCATCGATGTCGAATGTGACCTCGATCTGTGGGACTCCGCGCGGTGCGGACGGAATCCCCGAGAGGATGAATCGTCCGAGTGATTTGTTGTCGGCTGCCATCTCGCGCTCTCCCTGGAGAATATGGATCTCCACCGAAGTTTGTCCGTCTGCAGCGGTAGAATAGACCTGCGACTTGGATGTGGGGATCGTTGTGTTGCGCTCGATCATGCGAGTCATCACGCCCCCGAGTGTCTCGATTCCGAGCGAGAGAGGGGTAACATCGAGCAGGAGGACATCCTTTACGTCTCCTTGCAGGATTCCCGCCTGGATCGCGGCTCCTACGGCTACTGCCTCGTCCGGATGCACGCTCGAGTTCGGAGCCTTGCCGAAGAATGCCTCGACCTTCTGTCGGACCATCGGGACGCGGGTTGATCCTCCCACGAGAATCACCTCATCGATCTGCGAAGCCTGGAGCCCCGCATCTTTCATTACCTTGCGACAGGGCTCTATGGAGCGTTCCACGAGGTCGGCCACGAGCTCCTCGAACTTCGCACGAGTAATCTTCACGAAGAGATTTTTCGGCCCCGATGCATCGATAGTGATGTACGGCAGGTTGATCTCGGTCTCGCTCGCGCTCGAAAGCTCCTTCTTGGCTTTCTCAGCCTCATCGCGGACGCGCTGGACCGCCATCGGGTCCTTGCGTAGGTCGATCCCCTGATCCTTCTGGAATTCGCTGATGACGTATTCGAAGATGCGCTGATCGAAATCGTCTCCTCCGAGGTGGGTGTCTCCGTTTGTGGCGAGTACCTCGAACGTCCCCTCCGACCCGATCTCCAGGATCGAGATGTCGAACGTTCCTCCTCCGAAGTCGTAGACCGCGATCTTCTGATCCTTTTTCGATCCTTCTCCATAGGCGAGCGCTGCGGCGGTCGGCTCGTTCACGATGCGCTTCACATCGAGTCCGGCGATTTTACCAGCGTTGATCGTTGCCTGTCGCTCGTCATCGTTGAAGTACGCTGGCACGGTGATGACCGCTTCCTTGACGGGTGCTCCTAGGAACCGCTCCGCATCCTGCTTGAGCTTCTCCAGTACCTTGGCGGAGATCTCCTCCGGTCGGACATTCTTTCCTCCGAACTCGATGAGACATTCACCATTGCTTCCCTTTACCACCTTGAACGGCACATTCTTGAGCTCGTTCTGCACCTCATCGTACTTGCGTCCGATAAATCGCTTCGCGGAGAAGATCGTTCCAGCGGGATTGCTCACGGCCTGACGCTTGGCAGGCATACCCACGAGTGTGTCCGATCCCTTCATGGCAACGACGGACGGAGTGGTGTTTCCTCCCTCGGCATTGGGAATGACCTTTGCTTTTCCTCCCTCCATGACGGCGAGACATGAGTTGGTCGTACCGAGGTCAATTCCGATGATCTTGGACATAATTGAAAAAAGTTAGCATCTAAACCATCTCGATGCCAGTGTAGACGACTCTCTATAAAAGTCAAATAAAAATTAGCACATGAACACAAAGAGTGCTAATTTCTGATTTATCGTTATCACGCACAGTCGCGGTCGGCATCGTCGTCGTACTCCAGGTCGTCTATGAATGACCGGATCGTCTCGTCGCGATGAATCGCCTCGCGCCGCAGCAGGACATACTGCCAACGGATGCGATCATGCCGACGCCATGCCGCGAGCATGGAGAGCCACGCCCACGGGCACGATAGCGCACCAGCCACCACCAGCACGAAGACCCAGAGCGGCATGCGCAGGGGGAGCAAGAACTCGGGAGGGAGAAACGAGAGATCCATGGGGAGGGGAGTGAAGGGATGGCGTGGATGGGCTCTCCGAATACGTAAAAACGGGCAACCGTCCTATGTCGCCAAACATACCACTCCTGTACCCACAAAACATTTGCAGACCGAGAGCTGGACGGCTACCCGTGCTTGCAAAAGTTTTGTGGATTTGGATACGAAAAATCCGAGTACAGTTATGAAATGGTATATTTGGCAGGGAGAGTATACCTGTTTCGGTCTTGGATTCAATGAAAAAGAAAAACGCCCCGAAGGGCGTTTTGTTACTCTACTCTCCTGTTATGAGATCATTTAGAGATTTGAGTCAGTGTGAATCGAGGTAGGTGCCGAGATGCATATCTCCTCGGACTTCTAAGTCGATTCCGTATTTATCTTCGATGGTCTTGATATGAGTATCATCTCTCTTCTTTCGAAGCCGACCATCTTCATTGCGCGAGCGGTATCCTCGCATTCCGGTAGCATCTTTTGGCATATTCTTAGTCTTTAGATTGATAAGGGGGTTTGTGTCTGGAGATATATGAGTTTAGCCCCTCTCCCGTGTCAGCCAACCGTTTCATATTTTCAATATGCGGGGCTCCAGCACTTTCATAGGTATATGTGTAGAGCGTAAATGCTCACGAGCGAAATTCTACAATGATAAAATCATTGCCGTAGCCGTACCTGAGTATAGCGGAATCTCGTCCAAGATTTGCGTATGGTTCTAATTCTGTTTGCATAGCTAGAGTTATCAATATTTACCTATTTCTTACCTAAAAACCATAACATTGCTCAAGTGATATTTTTCGAGCTAACGTAATAGTGACTTGGAAAAATTCTCGGTAAGCCTATTTGGCTCAAACAAATAGGTTTTTTCGTCTTTCGATTTTTGTTTTCGTTGGTTTCTACATAGGCGAGTGGGTTTAGATGAAGCAAACCACAAGATGTGGTACTTTCTTTATACCCGTACACCATATGTGGTCAAATTTTCTTTCGAGTTTTCCATTCAAAAGTGATTGCAATATCTCGGACGCTTTGTATACCATTCGCTCGGTTTCCGTGAGCCGCGAGGAATGTAGTGCGGCGACACGATGGCCGGATCGTCCTCGCGGACGCCGACAGCCGGACAACGGATGCCGGGGTTGGCCGTCGCGACGAGCCCGCCCTATTCCGGCTCGGCCCGAGTCCCGTCCGAGAGCCGATGGGCAAAATATCGTCCGCATTCCGTACTCGCGACAGCGGGCATTGCGGACGATGCTCCATCATCGGCGAGCGGATACGGACTCGAGGACGAACGGACGGGGCGACTCGGCCTTTGGTCCTTTCGGCCTGCGAAAGGACGAATATTTTTCATGATGTAAAAAATCCTCCCACGTCTGCCGAGGGGGATTTTTATTCCGTCATTGCGAGGAGCGCAGCGATGCAGCAATCCAGAGAGCGCGGGATCATGAAGATGGTTTCTTAATCACCAAAAAGGATCCGGATTGCTTCGCCATAATGCTCGCAATGACGAACCCGGCACCCTTCCGACACCATAGTATCGCGAAGATCTAACAAAAACCCTCCCCCTTCTGCCGAGGGGGAGGATCTGCCGGAGATGACGGAGCGTATCTTTCGGAGTCTCTTTAGAATGTCGCGAGGACGTTTCGTAGGAGGATGCGACGGTCCTCCGGGAATTTGGTGGTTTCTTTGTAGCTGACGATCTTCTCGAAGACACGGTACGGATCGAGATCGGCGAAGAAAAATCCGTTGCCTTCGAATTTCATGGGATCAAAGTCTCGCAGGAGTTCACTGAAGACGCTGTCCTGTGCGAGGATTGGCACAAGCCCTGCTCGCATAAAGCTCATAGTATCTACGCTTCCCTCGCCGTCCGTCACGAAGAAATCGAAACCGGCGAGCTCATCCGCGGTAAGTTTGTCTACGGCGTAGGTATTCTCGATGTTTGTATTGATATCACCATCCATGACGGCCGCTCCGAATCCTATGGCAGAGATTCCTTGTGCAACGAAACGCCGGAGCTCCGGATCGGCGAAAGAAACGATACCGACAGATGCGAGATTGGACGAGAAGCGATACTTCTTGGCGAGAGATTTTTTGACGGACGAACGCACTGCGGGGGTGGCTGCGGACATGTGTTTTCGTTTTCGTTGGTAGATACGCCTATCCTAGCACACCTTTTTCGTGAAAAAAAGAATTTGCGCTTGACGTCTTCTTCTTCCACCCGATAATACGCAACACAATCATCTAGATACCGCATGAGTAAATCATTCTGGCGCGAACGCGCCGATGCCGGCCCCATTGTCGCACTCGCCCCGATGGACGGCTATACCGACTCCGCGTACCGCCAAGTGGTAAAATCCGTTGCCCCTCATGTTATTGTTTTTTCCGAGTTTTACAGTGCGGACGGACTTGTGCATTCGCCTATACTGGCTCGCACGGTACTCCCGCATGATCTGAGCGAGAAGCCCGTGATATTCCAAATCTTCGGCAAGGACCCCGAGAAATTTGCTGAGGCCGCACGAATCATAGAATGATATGGGGCAGCTGGTATCGATGTGAATATGGGCTGCCCAGCAAAAAAGGTGGTAAAGAGCGGCCATGGGTCGGGGCTCATGATCAACCGCGATACTGCCTACGCCTGTGTGGAGGCGATGGCTCGGGCTGTGAGTCTCCCGATCTCTGTGAAGACGCGACTCGGGTGGGAGGATCATTCCAACCTCATCGACTTCTGTCGGGGACTCGTGGATGCCGGAGCGGACATGCTCACGATTCATGGGCGAACCTACCAACAGAAATTTACTGGATTGGCCGACTGGACGGGGACCTACGAGCTCGCTGATATGGTATCGGTCCCCGTGATTGGGAATGGTGATGTAATGGGATACGATGACGGAATGGCGAAGAAAAAAAACCTCGCCGGATTCATGATCGGACGAGCGAGCTTCGGGAATCCGTGGTGTTTCCTGCCTGGTGGATACCGCCCAACGCTCGGTGAAACCGTGGACGTAATGGAGCGACACGCGACTCTGCTCATTGCAACAAAATGACGCAAGGGGTGTCTGGAGATTCGTAAGCATCTTGTGCAGTATCTTCACGCCCTTCCCGGTGCACGTGGTTACCGGAAGTCGCTTGTCTCGGTCGAGTCGCTCGATGACGTGCTTGCGGTGCTCGGCACGATCCGATCAGACTTCGCTGGAGAGCTCGATAAGCCCACACCGAACGCGAATGAAAACCTGATGGATGCGTGGAAGGGGTACGAGGGATAATGGCTGGATGCGGGTGATTTGTCAAAAAGCAAAAACCATGACAATCTCCCGAGCCTCGGGGTGGGAGAATATCGGGACCCCACCTAACTGTTTTTGCCCCCCATGTTTTTTTTGTGTTCCTTCTGAAAGTGTGATAAATTTGGTCTACTTAGATAGTATATATCCATATTTTTATGGGAACAAAAATCGTCGCTCGGTGACCGGATAGCAAGCATCAATCTCCCGAAGTCGGGGCGGATTCTACATGCCTGCCAAACGGGGATCCTGGTGGGGCTGCCCAGGCTGGTATGCGGCAGCTCGATGCACAACAAGCGGCCGAGAAAGAGCCGGATCGCAAGGTTCTCAAAAAAGCTTTTGACGAAGCTGAAAAATCAAAGGAGGCGAAAATCTACCGCATCGTAGACAAGGATGGTCAGGAGCGTTTTGCGGCGATCGGCGATGTGAGCTCGACCGATCTCAAGGCTAAAGCGACCGAATTTGCCAAGGCACGAGGCGTATCGGTCCAGGTGCAGGCGTGGTCTACGTATTATGTGGATGCCTCGGGAGCGCAGACCTCGCTTGCTGAGATTGATGGGAGCCTCTCCAACGAAGATCGCTCGACCCAGTCTCGCTCGGACCTTCCGAGCTACACCTTCTCCGCATCCAATGTTCGGGAGATTTCTCCAGCCGATGCGGCAGTGACCGGAAATGAGAAGCTCGAGTCATCTACTGCTTCCGAGAGCCCCCTCCAGAGAGAAATCCGTATCGCGATCGAAAATAAGACCATCAGTCCTGATGAAGCGAGAAAGATTCTCACGGAGCTTATCGGAAAATCGAAACAGATTACCGCCGACGCTCGTGCCAAGTGGATGTCTCTTAGTGAAGATGTAGCAAAGGGACTCCAGCAATCTCTGGGATATACCGGCAATGACGTAGACGGAAAAATTGCCCGTGTCGGGCGGACCGGAAAAACGGTTGGCGATCTTCAGAAGCTTGCCAAGCAGTAGCAGTCAGGAGTTTTCCGACTGAAATACTATCCCCGAGATTAAGGGGATATTATTTTTTACCGAGCAGCCCTGCACCGATGCGAACCGCTTTTTGCTGGATTCCCAAGGATTCCGGGGTATAATATCCCTCCCGGGGAGTTCTCTAATTCATGCGGTATGACCGTTTTCTGGAAAGAGATTCTCGTTCTCGCACTCGCCATCTCGTATACCGTTGTTTGGTACCTCATCGAGAGGCGTATTCGCACCATTACTCGCCGTCATTCCGAGAAAATCGGGAACGGCTCGAATATTGCCCTCTATCGAATATACCGTACTCAGATTTCGTCCGTGCGTTTTATTTTCGTCCTCTGGATCGTAACCGGGACGTGATTGGTGCTTTTACTCCTCTAACCACGACAGGTATGCCGGCATCGTACGTTGCCGGTCGGTATCGCATCTTCCGACGGCATCCGATCTTTCTCTTCTATGCGACCGCAAAGTTCGCCTTCTTTCTGCTCGTCTGCGCGGCATTCGCTTCATTCACGGCTATGTACCGGGACGTAATTCCGGACATCGTCCGCTACGGGCTCATGTTCCCTGTCATTTTCCTGCTCGGGAATTATGCATTTTTCCGACTGATTCTCGCGATCGTGAAGTATGAAAACAAGCTCATGATTATCGCGGATGACAAGCTTATCATCGTGAACTGCACCCTCATTCTCCAAGACGATATAGAGGTCATTAGTCTCCCGCAGATTATGAAGTTCGATGTGGAGCGCCATGGGTTCCTGCCGATGTTCTTCCGATATGGGACGCTCGTGATCGAGCAAAAGAAGAATGATGTGCGCAGTTTTCACTTCATCCCCGATCCGTTCGAGGTGCTCCGAATTCTCAATGAGCATGTGCGAAAGCTCGAGAGCAATCGTATCAATATGAAGCGAGAGGCGATCGGGTCGGTGGTGGCAGAGCAGCGAGAGCATGCTTTCACCGAGGCTCATTAGTATCACGTTGACATGTACTGGCAGCTTCGGTATAGTGCCGAGACTTTTTTGTCTCAAGAAAATTTATGTCATCCCCCTACCAGCATCGGAATATTTTGCTCTTGCGGTGGTTCTATGCCGCGCAAGAATCTGTTGTTCTCACCGTACCGATTATCGTTTTTTACTGGCTTGATAAGGGGTTGACAATGGCGGATGTATTGTTTTTGCAGGCAGCGTATGCTGCGGCAGTCGCTCTTCTTGAGGTACCGTCCGGATTTCTTTCCGATTGGTTTTCGCGTCGGACATCACTCCTCGTGAGTGCTGCGTTCGTGACACTCGGGCTCTGGGGTTACGTCGTATCGTATGATTTCTTTACGTTTCTGCTTTCCGAGCTCTGTTTCGGATTTGCTGTAAGCTTTTACTCCGGGACGCTCGAGTCGATGGTTTATGAGTCTCATGCTCCCGAAGAACGTGAGACCGAGGGGAAGAAGTCTTGGGCAAAGGTGATAGAATGAACATATGCGATGCAGGCAGGTTACGCAATCGCTGGGTCGATTATTGCTGGGTACTTTGGGGCAGTCTGGGCATTGAGTGTATCGGCACTTATTGGCTCTACCGCGATTCTCGCTGCATGGTTCTTGATTGAGCCAGAACGAATTCGTGCTCGAGACTCTGGTATGCGTGCCCACCATCACATGCTCGATATTCTCATGAACACCGTCCTGCGGAGTCGCACGATGTTGTATGTGATCTTTGTTTTTGCTGGATGTGTGAGTCTGAATCAGCTTGGTCTTTGGTACTATCAGCCAATCATCGCCGCGGGCGGTATTGATATGACCTGGATGGGGTTCATTTTTGCATCCTTCTATGTGTTCGTACTACTCGGGTCACGACTTATTGCACGGTTGCTGCCGCGATATGGTTTCCGGATAACAATTATCGTCCCTGTACTTCTGTTGCTTCTGGGATATGTCTTCATGGCACAGTGGCTCCCGACGTGGTGATGGCTCGGTATCTTCGCGCATCAGATTGCTCGGGGGGCGGTTCAGTATCTCCAGCCCACCGAGATCAACGCCCTCGTATCCGATGATCGACGAGCAACCGTGCACTCGCTCGTATCACTCTCAGGTCGGGGTATGTATGCGCTCCTACTGTTTGTTTCAGGACTATTCGTGGCAGGGTATCCGCTCTCGGTGACGCTCTGGTACTTCGCGGGATTTGCAGGGGTATTGCTCTGTTGTACGATTCTCTTCGAGTGGTTTGTCCGATTCCGACCGATTGCTCCGGAATCTCATTAATTGTTCGAAGTCTTCTTTCGTCCCTTGCCACCCCGTCGGCGTGGTCGGCGTGGCTTCTTCGCAGGAGCATGACTCGATGGAGATGTTGGTGGGACAGGTATCTTCTTGGTCTTTTTTACTCCTCGTCCGATATTCATCCGATGGGTCAGGTCGATCCGGATTTCTTCGCGTGTCTCGCGATCCACGAGCGCGAAATCAATACGCCGAGTCGCGGGATCTGCTGCCGAGAGGCGAACCTGCACGCGATCCCCGATTCGTAGGTACGCGTACCCCTGTGCGTCCACGAGCGAGAGCGATGGCTCATGCCACCGTGTACGCACGGGAATCTCTCGCCAAAAACAAAATCCTTCCAGTCCTTCATCTGTTCGAGCGAAGGCTCCGAACTCGGTCGTGCCGGTAATGACCGCACCGTAGATCTCACCGATCTTACCAGCAGCATATCGGGCGAGGCGCGTGTCGCGCACGTCGTATTCGGCTCGTTCCGCGCGACGCTCCAGGGCACTCGTGCGGGTGGCGATCTCCGGCAGATTCTTCGCGTAGCGATCTATCACTGCGTGCGAGAGCTCGTGCCGACTCCACGCCTTCACGAGTCGATGGGTAATGAGGTCAGGATACCGCCGGATAGGCGAGGTAAAGTGTGAATAATGCTTGAGACCGAGTCCGTGGTGGCCGAGATTCTGCGGACTGTACTCGGCTTTCTTCAGAGACGTGAGCACGTACTTGAGCAGAGGCTCTTTCTCGGGTGAGGAGAGTTGTTCCACGATTCGTTCCATTTCTTCGTGGCGGGCGAGTGCCTCTCCCGATGTCTCGATCCCATAGGCAGACAAAATCTCTGCGAGGCGCGAGAGTCGATCTGGCTCGGGGCACTCGTGGATGCGGGAGAGATTCGGTAGTCGCTTCGTCGCGAAATGCTTGGCCACCGCTTCGTTGGCGGTAATCATGAATTCCTCGATGAGTTTGTGCGCGTCGACTCGATGTTTCGGTCGGATCGACCGGATCGTGAGAGGATTCTCGTAGTCGATCGCCGTCTCGCTGAACTCGAAACTAATTTTTCCTTCGCGCTTTCGTTTTATAGCGATCAGGGTGTAGAGTTCGTAGGCTGTGCGAATACTCTCTCGCAGTTCATCAGGATAGGCGGACTCGTCCGCATCTCCGTCGATGATGGCCTGCACTTCCAGGTAGGTGAATCGTTTCCGACTCTCAATGACTGATTCGCCGAGCTCTAGGAGACGAATCTGACCATCTGCCGACACTCGCACGATGACCGACTGTGTGAGCTTCGGGGTGCCAGGATGCAGTGAACAGAGATCGTTCGAGAGACGCTCGGGGAGCATGGGAATGACCTCCATGCCGAGATAGACGCTCGTGGATCGTGCCGATGCTTCGCGATCCAGCATTGATCCTTCGCGCACATAGTGCGAGACATCGGCGATATGCACGCCAAGCTCGTAGTCGCCGTCCGGCAGGCGGCGGACGTGGATCGCATCGTCCAGGTCTCGGGCATCTGCCCCATCGATGGTATAGACCCACTCATCACGATAGTCGTGTCGTCCGGCGAAATCAGATGAGGTAGGAGTCTGAAATGTGCTGGCTTCGGAGAGAACCTCGGCAGGGAATGTGCGTGGAATCCCCGCAGACTCGATAATGATCCGCTCCTCGATGCCGGCGGTCGCGGCATTCCCAAGGATTTCCACGACCCGTCCCGTATTGCTCTTCGTGACTGTTGTCTCAATCTCCACGACCGCAATATCTCCGATCCGTGCTCCGAGCGAAGATGTCTTCGGGATCGAGATGGTCGTGTCGGATGCGGCGATCCCCGCGAGCTCGGCCCGAAGGGACCCACGGTATTCTCCCGAGATCCGCACGATTTGGCGAGGGTTTGTCCGGTCGATTACCTGGAGGACTGATCACTCGGCGCGCCGGCCTCATGCCGCGGCTTTGAAGATCCGGATACGAACTCGGTCTCCAGGGAGAGCGTTTGCACCGTCTCGTCCAGACACGAAAACCTCCTCTCCGGATTCCGTCTCGATGATGGAGCCCGAAGCGTTTTTGTTGCGGAATATGCCGATAGCGGTATGCATGCGGAAATTGCGGGAAAAACCATTATATGATAGCATGGTCGCGTTTCCAAATCCTTTTTCCTCGTATGACCACGAAGAATTTTGTCTCGATCGAGACCGAAGGTGACGACCTTCGCCGTCGCAATCTCTATATTCTCTCGGGAATCCTCGGGTTTGTATGGATCTTCTTTCATTTCTCCGTTGTCTACTTCTTCGGACTCATTCTCCAGTCGGTTCTCCTCGTCGGAGCGTTTCTCGCAGTCGGAAATCTCGTGGCGTTCTTCCTCGATATTCCCATCGGAGTTCTCCAGAAGCATGTGAGCGCAAAAAAACTCTTTATGGTCGGAGGATTCTCTATCCTCCTCGCTTCGCTCATCTTCCTCAAATTCATCTACTTCACATCGACCGAAGAGACCGGAGGAACCATTATCGAGTCGCTCGTTACATTTTTTTTGCAGGACGCGCTCAATATCATTCTCCTGCTTGCCGCTTCCATGCTCTATGGGCTCACCAAGGAGATTAATGACGTCACGATCCTGTCGTATATCCTCAATAACTCCGATCCTTCCGAGTATGCGGTCATCCTCTCGCGAAACAACATTGCGACCGGTATCGGCTCTTTTCTCGGACTTATTACCGCTGGAGTGATCATCCCACTTTCGCCGTTTTTCGCGATTGTTTCCCTCATTGTCGTTATTATTGTACTTCTCGTATTTCTCGCGAGATTTTTCGATAACCCGACCGACACGGTCCGACTCGGGGATATATCGCGTCTCAAGCTCGTAATGGAGCGCGAGAATATTGAGAAAATGCGCGAATTCAGTGTGGAGAAGATTCGGAAGATCGATCTTGCGGAATTCGCGAAGAAGGAGAAATTCATCTTCATCAAGCCGATAGAGGTGCGCGAACAAGTGACATTCAAAGAGCTCGTGGAGACGACCAAACGTGAATTTCGGACCGCTCGTGACGTGCTGTTTGCTGCTCCGCTCAATCATACGCTCCTCTGGGTCTTCGCTGTGATTCTCATGTTCGGATTCTGGGATACGTTTGTCGCCACGTTTCAGGTCGATTTCCTCCAGAAGCTCCTCGAGATCAACTCCGGGAATGGCATTGTCCGTACTCGCCTCGTGAGCGCGTATCTGCTTCTCGGGCTTCTGGTTATTCCGGTTTTTCTCATGCAGTCGCTTTTTATCGGCCTTTCCAAGCGTATCGGCGTCTATACGGTGGTGCTTTCGGGCGTCATACTGTCCTCGTGTTCGGTCATGCTCTTCGGGTATTCTACCGATCTCGGACTCGTCATGCTCTTCGGATTTCTCAATAGCTTCGGCTATGCTGCAGCCATGCCGCTC
Organism: Patescibacteria group bacterium UBA2023; assembly: GCA_002335145.1. Classification (GTDB taxonomy): domain Bacteria; phylum Patescibacteriota; class Gracilibacteria; order BD1-5; family UBA2023; genus UBA2023. The sequence goes on along the minus strand of DDBV01000026.1, from coordinate 4,665 downwards.
GCACAGGCCTCGTTTCTGGATGTGTTCAATTCTTGCCATGCCGAGAAGCACAACCTGCGGGAAATCGATTCCAACGCGTCCGCTGCTCCCCTCAAAATGCTCCTCAACTTCGCGAATATCGTGGGGCTCCTCGTAGGCGGGGCACTCGTGTCGATACTCGGATTCAATGAATTCTTCTTCGTCTTCGGATTCCTCCTCTTCGTTCTCGCGGCAGTGAGTATCGCTATGAGACCGAACATCAAACTCTAGTGCCACTCTACCGAGACCGCACGGTTCTTCCAGAGCGTATTGCGTATGAGCGCGAGATCCGTTCCGAGATCGATTCACTTCATCGTTACGCGGCGCACATAGAGACCGTCTTCCCGCGATGTCACCGACCGATCACAGGAGAGTTCTGTCGTGTTCTGTCTGTTTGTCAGTCACGATTCTATGCTTGCCAGAATCGTGTCGAGCTTCGTCCGATCGCGGTGGCGAATGACGATATCGACCAATTCGGCATACGGCGGGTATCAGAAACGCATGCGTCGATCGAGCGATTCCCGGGCGAATTCCCGGTAGGTTCCGGAGACGAATGAGCGAATGACTGGGTGATGCGGAATATGGGTCTGTATCACGGTTTCACTCGATCGTTCCGAAAGTAGTCGGATGCGGCGGTGGAGTGTTTCGTCACTGTCGTAGCTCGTGACAATGGAATCATTCTCGAAGAGCGTAAAAACGCATGTCCCGATCCGATCTGAGTAGACTGAGAGGACGCTCGCGGTCCCAACGAATATGGACGGAGAGAGCAACGGATCATCACATCATGCTGACTCTCCGGAGTCGGCATCGAGCCGTACGATCCGGAACGATGGAAAGAGTGTCTGTAAGCGACTCTCGATCGCCTGCGTCCCAACTCCGATCGTTGCAATATCCGCACCGCCGCATTCCGGGCATGTTTCTGGAGGATGGCCCACATAGCCGCACCGGTGGCACCGAAGACGATCTGTCGGTCGGAGATGTCGGACGAGCGCAACATCGCAGCGGGGACACTGCCAAACATGCGAACAAGTACGGCAGATTGTTGCTGTCCCGGCTCAGCGGCGATTGTGGTAGATAATGACATGTCTCCCGCTTGCGAGCGAACGCTCTATGCACGTGAGCGTCTCCGGCGCGAATGGCAGTGTCTCGCGAGGGGAGAGCGAGAGATCGACAACAGTGATAATCATGTAGGCGAGTATATCCGGTCCGAGTCAAAAAGAAAGCCTCCATCGGAGGCTTTCTTTTTGACCGGGTGAAGAATTTAGTTGTTTCCACAGATGAGGGCCGGACCTCCGTCCGCACCGAATGCGTCATCGCTCGCGAGGACGACCTTGGTCGTTGTCGTTCCGCAGGCGGCCGCAGCGAGGATGGTGGCTGCTCCACCCGTATCAGCGAAGGCATTGGTGACTGACGAGTCGATTCCGTTGAGCACTCGGATACCGAGCTCCAGACGGCTTGCATCCTTGGTGTCCGGCTCAAATGTTGCCGGGTCGGCGTACGCTCCACCATTATCATCGTTGAAAGCTTTGGAGTCGACATTTCCCTTGTTCTCGAATGCCGTGGAGAGCTCGTATGCTCCATACTCGATCTGGTTGTCGTCTGAGGCAGTATTGTAGACGTATCCACATGGAACTGTCGCTGGTGCGGTCTGCGCGGAGTATCGGGCACAGGTCTGTCCGAGCTTCTGGTCTTTGGGAACCTTGGATGCGTAACGAACGACGCCAGTCGCTGACGCGATCTGTGCCGTAATGTCGGTGCTCTGGGTTCCGGGGTAGACCTGGAAGTCCTGGTAGTACTGCTCAGTCGCGGACTGGAGAGTCTTGAGGTCGTTGATACGCGAAGTATCGCGGGCTTTCTGTATCTGTGAAGTGTAGGTCGCGGTAGCTCCCGTGGCGAGGATACCGATAATAGTAATGACGACGAGCAGCTCGATGAGGGTGAATCCCGATCGTCGCGAAGCAAGGAGACGCATGGAGTGGTGGGGGTTAACGTGCTTGCGCACAGGAGGTATGCACGAAGGAGAGTATAACGAGGATATGGTCGGTTTCAAGGTTGTCGCTCTCGACAGAGGCACCGGATTCATTTGCGATAGAGAAAACCGCCAATTTCCTCGTACACGAATATTTTGAACGAATATGAAAAAATTGTCAATTTACTTTGTTCGGGTTTTCGAGAGTGTCCGAATATCCTCGCGTATGTCTTCCACGAGTTCGAGGTCCTGGAACGATGCGATTTTGAGCTCTGGCAGTCCGCTCTGACGCACGCCATAAACCTCGCCAGGGCCACGCAGCTCCATATCGATCTCCGAGAGTTCGAATCCGTCCTGCGTCCCCTCGATCGCACGGAGTCGTTCGGTCGCACGTCCATCGGTCGGCAGGAGATAACAATACGACTGGTCCGCTCACCGGCCTACCCGCCCGCGAAACTGATGGAGCTGCGACAGTCCGAATCGCTCAGCCCCCTCGATACACATGATTGTGGCATTCGGATTGTTTACCCCCACCTCTACTACTGACGTACTCGACAAGATGTCGATCTCTCGAGCGATGAAGCGATCGAGGATGAGATTCTTCTCTTTTGCCCCCATCTTGCCGTGCAGGAGCTCCACCCGGCGATGAGGGAATATCGCCCGGAGATTCTCTGTCGTTGCTGTGGCAGATGCGACATCGAGCTTGTCGGACTCCTCCACGAGTGGCGAGATCCAGTAGGCCTGCCTGCCGGCCCCGAGCTCTGTATCGATGAACCGATAGGCGGTCTCCCGGTCTTTCTCGCGGATGATTGCGGTGTGAATGGGTTTTCGTCCTGCTGGATATTGGTCCAGGATCGAGAGATCCTGTGATCCGTAGAGCGTAATGGCGAGTGTTCGGGGGATCGGTGTCGCCGTCATGGAGAGCACGTGCGGATAGCGATCCGATGCGTAGGAAGCGAAATTATCCTCCAGTACCTTGCGCTGTTCCACGCCGAACCGATGCTGCTCATCGATCACGGTGTAGACGAGATTCTCGAAGATTACATCTTCTTCGAGCAGGGCGTGCGTGCCGAAGACGATAGCAGTCTCTCCTGATTTCAGTCGAGCCTTCGCTGCCTTTTTTTCCGTGGCGGACAGTCCTCCCACGAGCAGATCCGACCGAATATTCATGGCGAACCCGAGTGGTTCGAATCCGGCGAAGTGCTGTCGTGCGAGAATCTCTGTCGGTGCCATGACCACCACTTGTCCTCCAGAGCCGATGATGGCATGGATTGCCGTGATGAACGCGACAGCGGTCTTGCCGGTACCGACATCTCCCTGTAGGAGCCGGTACATTGCGGTATCGCGCTCCATATCGCGCAGGATCTGGTAGGTCACGATCCGCTGCTTCTCTGTGAGGTCGTACGGCAGGTGCGAGAGAATCGTCCTCACACGCTCGGCATCGAGCGGGATCGGCGTGGTTCGTCCGGCTGTGAGATCCGTATGGAGATCACGCTTCTTGGCATGCTCTGCCTGGATAAGATAGAGCTCCTCGTAGGCGAGTGTCCGGCGGGCTGTCTCGATTTCCTCGGTCGAGGATGGAAAATGAATCATACCAAGCGCGATACCTCGCCTTGGAAATTTCCGTTTGACTCGTATGGACTCGGGGATGAGGTCCGGCAAGTCACCCATGAGTGTTCGTAGGAGGAGCATTTTCGAACCGATCCAGTGTCCCGGTATGGTATTCGTATCACTGTATACCGGCTCCAAGATACCTCCGTCCGTCGCGGGAGTGATATCCGGGGAGGTAAATGACAAACGGCCGTATCCGTACTTCGCCCGGCCATAGAGGATCGTCTCGTCTCCGGAGTGATATTGTCGCGCGAGATACGCCTGATTGAACCATACTACCTCCGCGAGCGTTCCGTGTCGGTCGCGGATCACGGCTTTTACGAGTTGCTTGCCGAATTTTGTACGCTGCGAAGCGATCGACTCGATCGTCACTCGCACGGTATTCGGTTCTTTCAGATTGATCTTCGCGAATTCATCGAGGACCTCGGTCTTGTCGCGATGATCGCGCGGATAGAGCGAGACAAAATCCTCGACGGTCCGGATTCAGGCCTCGGCGAGCTTCGCGATGTACCGGTCGGTCGTGCGCAGGAGTGCGGGAGAGAGCAGCATGGGCGATTTTTTATTTCACTATACTCCGTTTCGCTCTCCCGGCAACGAGAGTTATCCGTTGAATTGTTCGATACGCACCCGGCGGCAGTTCTCGATATTCGTCTCGGAGGAGAGCTCTATGAGCTCGGAATTACCAAAATGAAGCCCCTCTAATGCCGTACGCCACGGAATATTGAAATATGCCCCCATGAGCATCTTGCCGACATCTCCATGACATACCATAAGAATAGTGCCGTCCTCATGGATGGACGCGAGATGGTCGAGTATCGTTCGGGCGCGTGTGTATAGTGCATCAAAATTCTCTGCGCCCGGATACCTGAGGAAATACGTAATGGTCGGTGTTTCGAGAATATCGGGATTACAAAGTTCGCGGATACTCGACACTGATTTTCCGGTCATCTCTCAAAAATCCCGTTCGATCAAGTCGGGGAGAATGATGGCCCCTGGCGTTTCGCACGATTTCGCGATGATATCGGCGGTTTCCCGTGCCCGCATGAGTGGCGATGAGTAGATCGCAT
>DDBV01000024.1:1020-100096 GCA_002335145.1 Patescibacteria group bacterium UBA2023 | reverse complement strand
CCGAATACGAACGACGTCTCAAAGAAGTTACTCCTCGCATAGCCAAGGGTTTGATCGAGAAGCATCTCTCCGATATGGAGGCACGCCCCGATGATTCCTATTTCACCGTAGACCAGGTCGCCAAGGAAATCGAGAATGCCCGCAGTCTCGGAGTCAACGTCTCCGAATACGAACGACGTCTCAAAGTCGTAAAAGAGTGTTACCTCAATAAATGCTTTGGTATCTAAAAGTATAGTTCTACGACCGAAGACACCCGATATGCTCGGGTGTTTTTTTTGATTTTTCTCCGTATTGCATTTCCCCCCGCTTCCGATACAATCGTCGCATCCAGATCATCTCACGAATACGCCATGCCCGCCTACGAACTCGTCATGGGACTCGAGACCCATGTCCGCGTGAAGTCCGAGACCAAGATGTTTTGCTCCTGCCGCAATGCTACCGAGCTCGCCGATGATGCCAACGAGCATACGTGTCCCTTCTGCATGGGGTTCCCCGGGGCCTTGCCGCGCCTCTCGGAGGCGGTGGTGGACCTGGGAGTCCGCGCCGGCCACGCCATGAAGTGCGCCATTAATCCCGAGAGTATCTTCGACCGTAAGTCGTATTTCTACCCCGACTTGCCTGCGGGATACCAGATCACCCAGCTTTTTACGCCTATCGCCGTAGACGGCACCATCGACGCGTTCGTGGGAGACAAGCTCAAGACGTTCCGTATCGAGCGTATGCACCTGGAGACCGATGCCGGCAAGCTCGTGCACGCGGGATCCAAGTCGCTGATCGACTACAACCGAGCGGGGAGTCCGCTCATGGAGATCGTCACTAAACCCGATTTTCGCACGCGCGAAGAAGTGCTCGCGTATCTGGAGGAGCTCCAAAAACTCCTGCGGTTCGCCGGGGCCTCGGACGCCGATATGGAGAAGGGGCAACTGCGATGCGACGTGAATATCTCCATCCGCAAGCCGGGAGAGGATGTTCTCAATAATCGCGTGGAACTCAAGAACCTCAACTCGTTCTCCGCGATCGGCCGCGCGATCGAGCACGAATACCGCCGACAGGTGGAGATCGTGGAATCGGGTGGGACGGTGGGGCAGGAGACGCGCGGGTGGGACGACGAGAAGGGAACGAGCTCTCCCCAGCGATCCAAGGAGGACGCGATGGACTACCGGTATTTCCCGGAGCCGGATCTCCCGCCGCTCGTACTCTCGACCGAGTATATCGAGGTCCGCAAGCTGGACGACCGACCGATCGATCGGCGGATACGCTATCTCTCCGAATACAGGCTCCTCCCGGATGATGCCCGAATTCTCTCCCGCGATCGCGAGACGAGCGACTACTATGACGAGCTTGTGCGGCTCTCGGGTGATGCCAAGAAGTCCTGCTCGTACCTCACGACCGTGCTGTTCGCGCTCATGGATGCATCGGAGAGTTCGGTGACGCTCGCGACACTGCGGTTCGTACCAGAAGAGCTCGCCCGTGTAATTGCGATGGTGACGGCGAACGAGCTTTCGAGTACCAACTCGAAGGCCGTGGTGGAGACACTTTTCACGGAGGGGGGAAAAGCTGATGAGATTGTCGACCGGCTCGGTCTGCGACAGAACAACGACACCTCCGCACTCGAGGCGGTAGTGGATCGGGTCATCGCTGAGAATGCCGAACAGGTAGCCGAGTACCGCGCCGGAAACGAAAGAGTGTTCGGATTCCTCGTGGGACAGTGCATGAAGGCCTCCGCCGGACAAGGAAACCCGAAGATCTTTAATGAGCTTCTCAAAGCAAAACTGTAATCGGCTCTATTCTATGCAAGAATTCGTCCGTACCGCTCTCTCCCGTTATCTCACTACCCAGCACGTCCCGAGTCCGGAGGAAGTAGGCATTCCGGCCGATCATCCGCTCATGCGGCGCAAGGATATTGTCTTCGTGACGATTTACCGGAATGGTGAGGTTATTGCCTCTTCGGGACGTGTGGCGGTGAAGAAATCCTCGAGTGCTGTGGAGCTCGTGGAGAACGCGCTTCTCTGCCTCAAAGATCCTCGGATTGCCGAATTTCTCGGAGACCCCACGCTTCTCGATGCCGTCCGCATCCGGGTGGATATCATTCCTACGGAGAAACGAAAGATTATCTCGACACTCTCCGAGATCGACCCGAACGTTCACGGTCTCATTCTCATTAGCGAACAACACGAAGCTCTCGGTGTAGTGCTGCCAGGCATGAGTCGCCTCGCGAGCACGCCCGAGGAACTCTTCTTTCTCGTGGCGAAGAAGGCCGGACTCGACTCCCAATCCCTATCGGAAGAGGAATACATTCTCTACACGATCGAGACCGAAGTATCGGCGGACCCGGAGTAATATTTGATCGATTGCCCATAACACAACACCCCGAGGAGGGGTGTTGTGTTATTCGTCTGCGAATTCCGCGGTCGGTGGTGTAAAGTTGGTTGTGTAGCGAGCGATTCACTTGGAGATGCGCAGGTCGTCGATATAGCCGTTCATTGTAATTCCTGTTCATCCCGAGTTTCCGATATAAAGATCCGTGCTTGTAAGATTTTGTGAATCGGTAGCTGATCCTACGGCATTACCGTTCACATAGAGCGTAGTAACTCATGACTTTCTAGACGCAGCCACATGTGTCCATGTATTTGCAGGTATCGTTCATCAGGAAGTTACCAATCAGGAATAATAGAGTCATAGTTGATTGGAACTTGTTTTGTAAAAGTATATGCCCGATGAATTTCCGTGTATATCGCTTAAATATGTTTGTTGTCAAGATAGACTTGAGTGATATACCCACGCTTCAAGCGTAAAGTCACCTGTTCCAAATTGAAAATCCGTTGATGATGGGGCTTGCAGGTAGGTTCAGTTACTGCCGTCGAAGCTCGCGCTTACCCCGCCGAATTTGCTCTGGCCCGCGCTCATCTTCGCGTCTCCGTAGGCTGTTATCATTTTGCCGTTGTTGGCACTGTCCGGGAAGAACGTCCCGGCGTTCGTGCCGTCCATATGCAGCAGGAGTACCGTCTGGGCATAGTACGGGTCGGTGGCGGATGAGTCGCCGAACGCGGCGGTCGGCGGCGTGAAATTCGCGGTGTAGCGGGCAACTCACTTGGTGATGCGGAATTCGTCTATTTGGCCGTTCCAAAATGTTGTAGCGGATCCATTGTAGTATTCTGTTCCTATGCGCAAAATTCATGAGAACGTTCTCGAAATGCTTACCGAGCCTACTCCGACCCCGTTTATATACGATGTTATTATTCCATTTTTCCGTACTACTGCTACGTGATTATATTGATTGAATGTCCAAGTGCTTGGATAATAGAATCCCTCAGCGGTATATAAGGTTGTTCTATTTCCGATATGGTAGAATTCCAAACCACTTGTCTGAGCGGAGTCGCCGAGCGTAAACATGCTTCCGTTGCCCGATGAATCCTTGTACCATCATTCTATGGTAAAATCTCAGTCGAGCGTCAGGTCGGTACTGCTCGGCACGAGCAAGTACCCGTTCGACCCTCATCAAACATAGGAGGCAGATCCGAACTTCGGACTTGCGGTTGAGATTTGTCCATCTCCGTTTGCCGTTACGATCTTGCCGTTGTTGGCACTGTCCGGGAAGAAGGTCGATCCGTTCGTGCCGTCCGCGTGCAGCAGCAGCACGGTCTGAGCGAAGTACGGGTCCGTAGCGAACGTGTCTCCGAACGCGGTGGTCGGCGGCGTGAAATTCGCGGTGTAGCGGGCGACTCACTTGGTGATACGGAGGTCGTCTATAGAGCCGCTAATCGAGGAAGAAGTCGCATGATACGCTCCAACCAAGAGAGATTTGGAGGAATTACTCAAGGTTGAAGATCCAATAGAGTATGCTGACCCTAATGCTATTCCATTCACATAGAGCGTGAGATTGGTTTGGTTGCGTACCACTGAGAGATGATACCAAGTGTTTTCAGACGGAATCCAAGTTCGCTCTAACCAAGTTACATTGCTACCATCTGTGCTGTACCAAAATTGCAACAAGTTTCCGTCATTGTAGTCATTGTACTGTATTCACCAGCCACGCCCCGTTCATTCAGCACTTCCATCCTGAGACACGAACGTGTATGTTTGTCATGTTGTCAGGCTTGAGAAATTGGCCCAAAACTCTACGGTAAAGTCCTTATTGGCAAAGTCCCAATCTGAGTGGTCATTGAGTTGCAGATAATCCCCACTTCCATCAAAACTCATGCTTGCCCCGCCGAACTTGCTCTGGCTTGTGGAAACCCTTGCATCTCCGTAAGCAGTTACTACCTTTCCATTATTACTCGTCTCCCGGAAGTTCGTGCCATAGGTGGTACTCTGTGCCCCATCTCCATGCAGGAGTAGTACGGTATTCGCATAGTACGGGTCGGAAGCTGTGGAGTTTCCGAATGTGGCGGTCGGCGGCGTGAAATTCGCGGTGTAGCGTGCCACTCATTTGGTAACACGGAGGTCATCGATATACAATGCATTCGAATACGTGCCGAACGTTGTCGGAGCATTTCTATCGGGCAATCATCCGATCGTGACATTTGGTCGGGGAGATCCGGAGTATATACTGCCTGAGATTGCTCCGGAAGTTACGAGTTGCCCATCCATATAGAGCGAAATTGTTCAGCCGTTACGTACCGCGCTAATATGTCGCCAGGTGTCATATCCAATGCCTGCCCCCCCGGTAATGGATATTCCGTTCGTGCCATCAAGGGAGTATCGGAATGAAAATCATGCATTGGTCGCAGCGAAATAGTACGGCGAACTCGTTCCTTGTCCGAACCACTTGGCGAACACATAGCCACCCCCGCCGCTCGGAACATTAATCCAGGCCTCTATGGTGAAGTTGTCGGATCCAAGGTCGAAGTCTGTGGAATCCGGAATCATCAATGCGCTTGTGTTTCCCGAAGGAATGGAGATGCTTGCTCCGCCGAACTTGTTCTGAGACGTTGTCGTTATAGCGTTTCAATACGATGTGATGGTTTTTCCGTTGCTCGCGCTGTCCGGAAAGAAGGTCGACCCGCTCGTCCCGTCCATGTGCAGCGACAAGACGGTATTGGCGTAGTATGGATCGGATGCTGTTGAGTCTCCGGACGCCGCAGTCGACGGTGTGAAGTTTGCAGTATAACGAGCGACTCATTTAGTGATGCGGAGATCATCGAGATAGCCATTGAGGTAACCCCCTGAAGATGGATGACTACCAACAATGAGAGGAGCAGAGACATTTAACACAGAATCTGAGTCAGTGGCTGTCACTACTTGAACTCCATCAATATAACCCGTAAAAGTGTTTCATCTTCGCACAAGTGTAACATGTTGAAAAACCCCTGTACTCCATCATGTTAGGTTTCACTGATAGAAGCTAATAATCGGAGTATTTCATGAATAAGCCTGAAAATACATTCCGTTCGAATAGGACATCCCCCATACCCAGAAGGTATTACCTCCATCTTGATCTTGTGAAACAATATTAACACTACCGGTATTATTTTTATATACCCATGCCTCTAGGGTAAAGTCATTATTACCAAGATAAAAATCATCGCTATCAGGTGTGCTTAAATAGTCCCCATTTCCATCGAAGTACGCGCTCGCTCCGCCGAACTTGCTCTGTGCCGTCGAGACCTGCGCGTTGCCATAGGCGGTCACGGTCTTACCGTTATTGCCTGAATCCATGAACGCGGTCGATCCGTTCGTTCCGTCCATGTGCAGGAGTAACACAGTATTGGCATAGTACGCATCCTCATCGGCATTGTCCCCGAACCTGGTGGACTGCGGCGTGAAATTCGCGGTATAGCGAGCGACTCATTTGGTAATGCGGAAGTCATCGATATAGCCGTGGAAGAGGTATGCCGAGCTATACACTCCGCCAACTGCCAAGTTCGTGAGGGAAGAATAGTTCGTGCTGTCGCTTGCTGAGTAGACATTCTGACCGTTGACGTACACCGTAAGAGTACCGTTGTTTTTCACGACCGCGATATGATGCCAGGTATTCACGTTTGTGGCGTAGGCGGCCTGATGGTAGGTTCATCCGTGGTAAAATTGAAACCCGCCTCACGCGTTCGGGGCGAACTGCATCGATAGTCCCGTATATCATGGTTCTAATCCCCCGCTTACCGCGGACAAATGCCAGACTCACCGATAGGTCGAAAGATCTGTCGGATATGCCCACGATTCAAAGGTAAAGTTGTCTGTTCCGAGGGCGAAGTGGCTCGTGGATGGGTAGGAGAGGTAGTCTCCTGTTCAGTCGAAGTACGCGCTCGCTCCGCCGAACTTGCTCTGGCTCGTGGATATTTGTGCGTTCCCATTGACCGTTGCAACCTTCCCGTTATTACCGTGATCCGCGAAGGCTGATATGGCGGTCGTCGTCGCGGGGGAGTTCATGTGCATGGAGAGGACATCGAACATCGCTCCGGTATAGGCTGATGCTACGATTGTATTGCACGAACTCCCTCCCCACGAGTACCCGCTGTCGCAGTCGTACGTACATGTTCCGGCACTCGCCGAGTGTGACCAGCTGGTCGTGGGTGCCCACGCTGATCCGTTCCAGGTCTGGGTGTAGGTACTCGCGGAGTTTGCCGATGCATTCGATGGAATGCTGCCGCCACATGTGGCACTCTGGGTATTTGCGACACATGAAGAACCGTTCCATGTGTAGTTCGGATCGCACGCTCATTCGTTTTCAATGAGTGTGATCGTGAGGGTGGCCGAGTATGAACCGGACGGTGTATAGGCTGGTATGGTCAGCCGGAATGCTGGAGACACGCCGTATGTTCCATAGAGGCCTCCGCCGGCATTCGTACGGGAGATGAGCGTGGTTGCCGACGAGAGACTCACATACTGACTTCCGATCGCACCAGCTCCTGTTGGCACAACCACGGAGGCATTTGCTGATCCAGAGAGAGTGGAGACGGTTGCCCCCGTCACGTAGAGGGCGAGATTCTCTCGTCCGATCGTCTTGCTGCCGCTCGTGAGATTGGAAGACGAGATGGTGGCATAGTATCCCACGGTCGCTCCGCGTGTATCGGTGACCGAGAACTGCGTGCCGTGTATGTAGGTTGTTTGGTTGGATGCCGAAGTCTGAATCGCCGAATACGTAATCGATCCTGGAGCCGAGACCGAGACGGAATAAGCATTCGCAACCGTTGCAGATGCGCCGAGGCATACTCCTATGCACAGGGGTATGAAGGTACGAATGAGGGAAAATGAGAGCATGGGCTGTTGGCTAGGAGACCGCTATGTATGCGATGTTCCGATGAGAGTTTCGCGATTTCCCTGGAATTGTACCATACATTCCTTTTCGGAGTCAATACACATGAGAGGTATTGTGTAGACGAGTTTCCGAAATTCCTCTTAATTTGACATTAAAGTTAGCACGTATATACTTCGGGTGCAAAGTTTTAGCAATAAACACTCTTTGCCATGAATATCGTCCCTATGTCCGATCGGGTCGTCCTGAAGGGACAGGAACCCGAAAACACTACCAAGAGCGGTATTATTATTCCGCCCAAGAACAATCCGGAACGCCCCTTCATCTACGAAGTGCTTGCCGTTGGCCCCGGTAAAGTCATTGATGGCAAGCGTGAACCCGTGGACCTCGCCATCGGAGACAGGGTTTTCGTTGGGCAGTATGCTGGAGACGATGTGGAGCTCGAAGATGAAACCGGCACCAAGCAGAAGTATAAGATCGTCGGGGCCGATTACGTTCTCGCCAAGATCGCCTAACTTCACTCACTAACGATCATTTGATATGGCTAAAAAAATTCACTTTTCGGACGATGCCCGCATGAAAATGTTTGCGGGAATGGAGCAGATCGCCCAGACGGTCGTTGCGACGATCGGACCCAAGGGTCGCAACGTTATCTTCAGTAAAGGATACGGTGCACCGCAAATTACCAATGATGGCGTGACGATTGCCAAGGAAATAGAGCTCGAAGACAAGGTCGAAAACATGGGAGCAGAGCTCGTAAAAGAAGCAGCCTCCAAGACGAACGATGCGGCGGGAGATGGAACGACCACGGCGACACTCCTCACCTACGCTATGGCAAAGGAGGGGCTTCGCGAGATTCGTTCGGGTATCAACGCTATTGAACTAAAGAATGGCATGAAGAAGGCAGGAGCTGCCGTAACGGAGGAGCTCGCTCGTAATTCCAAAACCATCTCCACCAAAGAGGAGATCGCTCAGGTCGCCACTATCTCTGCACAGGATAGCGAGGTTGGAGCGATTATTTCCGAAGCCATGGACAAGGTCGGGAAAGACGGTGTCATCACGGTCGAGGAAGGACAGACATTTGGACTCTCGGTCGAGGTGACCGAAGGAATGAAATTCGATAACGGCTACGTCTCTCCGTACATGATTACCGAGAGCGAGAAGATGGAAGCCCGTATGCAGGATGCCATGATTCTTCTCACGGACAAGAAGGTTTCATCCATGAAGGATATTCTTCCGCTCCTCGAACAACTTGCGCAAAGCGGCAAGCGAGAACTCGTCATCATCGCTGACGACATTGATGGGGACGCGCTTCCGGGAATCATTCTCAACCGTCTCAAGGGAGTCTTCACAATCCTTGCGATCAAGGCTCCGGGATTCGGAGACAAAAAGAAGGACATGCTCCAAGATATCGCGGTGCTCACGGGTGCCACGGTTATCTCCGATACCATTGGTTACAAGCTTGAAGATGCTGGTATCCAGCATCTCGGACGCGCCAAGAGCGTGGTCTCGCGCAAGGATTCCACGGTTATCGTTGGAGGACAGGGGGACAAGGATCTCATCAATCGCCGCGTGAACGAGATCCGGGTGCAGATGGATCAGACCAAGTCCGACTACGACCGAGACAAGCTCGCCGAGCGTCTCGCGAAGCTTGCTGGAGGAATCGCCGTCATCAAGGTCGGTGCTGCCTCCGAGGTGGAGATGAAGGAGAAGAAGCTTCGTATCGAGGACGCGCTCAACGCGACCAAAGCCGCGGTGGAAGAGGGGATCGTTGCAGGAGGAGGAGTAGCCCTGCTCAAGGCATCGCGGGCCCTTACTGATATGAAATTCGATAACGCCGATCAAAAGATTGGAGCTGAGATCGTGGCCCGCGCACTCGCATACCCCGTACGTCAGATCGCCGAGAACGCCGGTAAGGAAGGAGCGGTGGTCGTAGATCACATCCGTGCGAACGCCGATGCGAACTACGGCTACGATGCAGCGAGCGATACATTCGTGGATATGATCAAGACAGGAATCATCGACCCGAAGAAAGTGGCTCGTACTGCGCTCGAAAACGCTATCTCCATTTCTGGCATGTTCCTCACGACCGAGGCGGTGATCGTGGAGGTACCCAAGCCTGAGGCACACAGTCACGGTGCTCCCGACATGGGAGGTATGGGAGGGATGTACTAGTCTTCATTCGTTCCGCGAACCTCTCCCGGTGGGGGGAGGTTTTTTTCGTGTCCTTTACAAACACTCCCACTGCGATAAGATAGCTCCGTTTCCTGTATTCCCCGACCCATCTTTTTATGCTCATCCCTCCCGGAGAATCCGTCGTCGAGACGAAGCCCTGCAAGTCCTGCGGGACGAGTTTCGTCATCACGGACAAGGACCTCGAATTTTACGACAAGGTCTCTCCCGTCTTCAATGGGAAGAAGGAGTCTATCCCCACGCCCACGCTCTGTCCCGATTGTCGACAGAGGAGGCGGCTCGCATTCCGCAATGAACGCAAGCTCTATAAGCGGGTGTCTGATCTATCGGGAGAGAATATTGTCTCCATGTATTCTCCGGATAAAACCGCTCCTGTTTACACATCCGCAGAGTGGAAATCCGATGAGTATGATCCAAGAATATACGGACGGGATTTTGATTTTTCACGCACCTTTTCGGAACAATTTGCTGAACTAGTAGCAGTTACGCCACGACTTCCAATCTTCAATAAGCGCGGTAACGAAAACTCTGCTTACAGCAATTATATGGGTGATGCAAGAAATTGCTACCTTGTGTTTGATAGCATGGGGACGGAGGATTGTGGGTATAGTCTCAAAGTGACCTTTAGTCGAGATTGTTACGACTGCGATTATGTTATTCGAAGCGAGCAGTGTTACGGATGTACCGATTCCATGCGATGTTATGGGCTTTTTGAAAGCGCATACTGCTCTGATTGTCGTGATGGAGGATTTCTTTTTGATTGCATAAACTGTTCCGACTGTTTCTTTTGCAAAGGACTGAGAAATAAACGTTACTGCATTAAGAATACTGAGTACTCGCCCGAAGAATACGCACGCAAGAAGCGAGAATTACTGGCAAACGGTTTCTCCCAGATTCATGTCGAATTTCGAGATTTTTGTAATGCGCTTCCCAGTTGTTGTCTCATTATGAACGGATCAACCGAATCCCTTGGCAACAACCTGGATAACTGTAACAATGCGCATGATTGTTTTGATTCGTTTGATCTCGATGATTGTAAATACTGTACACGATTACATACCTCGAAAGATTGCCAAGACTACGAATCATGGGGACAGCAGTCATCGTTAGTATATGAATCAATTGGTATCGGAGCGGGAGCGCATAGAGTTGTCTTTAATGTATGCGGCATGTCCGAATGAGTGGAAACAATGTATTGCCTTGTTACGCCCGGACTGAAACATTGTTTCGGTTGTGCCTATATGAACGACAAATCCTACTGCATCCTCAACAAGCAATACACCGAAGAAGAATACAACACTCTCGTTCCGAAGATCATAGCCCATATGCGAGAGACCGGAGAGTGGGGAGAATTCTTCTCTCCGAATCTCTCTCCCTTCGGCTACAACGAAACCGTCGCGATGGAATACTTTCCCCTCACGAAGGAACAAGCCCTCTCCCAGTGATTCAACTGGTCCGACTACGAACCTCCCTTCCCCAAGGTCGAGAAGATCATTCCCGCGAGCAAGCTCCCCGAGAAAATAGAAGACATCCCCGACGACATCCTCAACTGGGCGATAGAATGCGAGATTACCAAGAAGCCCTACCGGATCATCAAACAAGAGCTCGACTTCTACCGCAAGTACTCCCTCCCTATCCCCCGAAGACACCCCGACCAACGCCACCTCGACCGACTCGCCCTAAGAAACCCCCGCAAGCTCTACGAGAGGAAGTGCGACAAATGTGCGACAGACATGATTACCACCTACGCTCCCGACCGTCCCGAGACGGTGTACTGCGAGGAGTGCTACAATCGGGATGTGTACGGATAAATTTATCCACTCTTCATAGAGATGCGTCTAGAATAGTCCTTCGTTCCTTTGGTTCCCGAAATGATCAAATCTGTCGAAGTCAAACCTGGCTGCATTGCATGTAAGACCTGTCAGGGGATTTGTCCCCAGGTGTTCCGGGTCGAGGGGACATCGCAGGTGATTGGCTATGATTTCGAAAAATATCGCCAGGCCCTCCTGCGCGCCGAGAAAATGTGTCCGGTGAATGTGATCAAGGTCGATCGTGATGATACCGAGGAGACCGGGGACATATTTGCTCACGTCACGCTCACGCAGTATGCGGACCTCACTCCGGACGTGCGGGAGTTTTGCTTTTCTACGGCGTGATTTTCTGCATTGCCAGGACAGTATGTCTCTCTTCGCATGCGGGATGGGGCGGGAGAATTCAAGCGCTCGTATTCGATTGTTGAATCATCGGAAAATTCCTTCAAACTCTGTATCAAGATTGTACCGGACGGTCGCGGGGGGCGCGTACTCTCACGGTTGTCGGTCGGCGACCAGGTAATGGCTTCGCCTGCGGTTGGTGGATTCGTGTTGCGAGATACGCCACTTCCGAAGGTGTTTATCGCCACCGGTACCGGCCTCGCCCCCATGATCGCCATGCTCTCCGCAACTCCCAATACCGTCCCGAAGACTGTCATTTTTGGGGTTCGGCGTGAAGAAGACCTCTTCTACCTCGACACTCTCCGGTCGTATAGTAATATACGCATTGTAACGACTCTCTCATCACCGAGAGGAACCTGGCTCGGACAGAAATGACGGGTCACCGAATATCTCGATCTCGTGCCGCCGGATGCCGAAGTATACCTGTGCGGCAGTCCTGACATGGTCGAGTCCGTCCGTGAGGGGCTGCGTGCTCGTGGGCATTCGGAATCACTCGTGAGTGCCGAAGAATATGTCGACCAATCCCTGGCTCCCGCTTCAGACGAGCGATCGTGGTTTCATCGAGCGTGGTTCGATGGTGAAGTCCCTGGGATTCGTCCTATGCAATATGCACTTTTTTCAGCGAGTGCGGCCGTTCCGATTCTCTGGTATCTCGGAGGATTCACCCCGATGCTCTGGGACTGGAGCTGGTACGCTGTGACGCTTCTCATGCTCATACGGCCTTTGGCTGATCTGTTTCCTCGGGTGATGTTTTTTCGCAGTCTCCTGCCGCTCCGGCAAGGTCTCGGAATACTGTCCGCGTCCGTTGTCGCAACCAATGCGTGATTCGCGTATATTCCGAATGCGTCCGACTTTCTCAGCACCTATTTCTCGGTATCCCACTGGGCTTTTTCAAACCGAGCGTTTTTTGCGCATGGAGCTGAGCTTGCGGGATTCGTGCTGCTCATTACCTCAAATGAGATGAGTCGGAAGCTGCTCGGCCCTTGGTGGAAGAGGATTCAACGACTTTCCTACGTCTACTTCTTCTTTGCCGGAGTATATCTTCTATATATCGGCAAGACCATCGTTTTTCCGAGCATGGTCCTCGTTGCTATACTTTGGCTTGCTGCTCATCTCAAAAACAGATTCACTTCCCCGAGCTAGTTGGTGCTATAGAGTTTTCCGGGGAATCCGGCCGTCCGGAATACGTTTCGCGAAGGACTCAAGAGGACCGCTTCTATATTACGTGCCTGAGTGAGGCGTTTTGATTGCTCGTATCCCGATACGAAAAGGGCGGTAGAGAGACCATCGGCTTCGAGACCGGTTTTTCCGAGCACGTACGTTGCCGCCATATCATTCGCAGGCTCTGCGATTCTGGCATCGACCAAATGATGCCGATTCCGCCAGCGGCGGCGGATCGGACTCGAGGACGCAAGAAACATTCCATCGAGAATGATTTCTCCGATCGCTTCGTCCGGATCGAACGGGTTTTCTAGGTAGCAGGTCCACGGTCCGTCCTGGTTTTCTCAGCGAGCGTATATATCTCCTCCAGCGTTGAGAAAAATGTCGCCATAGGCATTGAGACTCTCGCGCATCAAGTCGAGAGCGTATCACTTGCCGAGTGCCCCGATCTCGATCGGACCGCGCAGACACACACCCTTGTCATCGAGGTCGTATCCCACCGCTTCCGTCCGAGCATATTCGCGCGCGAGTTCGTATCGGATGTTGTATCCCCAGCTTTCGAGAATACCCTTCACGCCGAGAGAAAATGCTCCGTCCGTGAGATTTTCGAGCTCTTTTCCGTACCGGAGAATCGCGTGGAGATCGGGGGCGACCCGTACCCATTGTCCGATAGAGGCATTGAGCTGCGAGAGTTCGTTATTGTCGATGAAGCGCGAAAAGCGACGCTCGATCGTGCGGACTTCATCGAAAGCCGCCTCCACGGCGGAAGCGGCTTTCGGATCGTTCGAATTTACAGCGATGCGGATATGTGTCCCGATGATCGCTTCGGTTCGGTCTATCACGGGAATCCGGTTATCGCGTCGATGTTGCGCTCGCTTGTGACTCGATTCCCGAGAGAGCCTCGGAGAACGCCTCGGATGCGAGAGATGCTCCGCTGACATATCCGAGCTTCTTTGCCTCATCGAGCGTCTTTCCGATTATCTTCGACTGGAGTTCGCTCTTGAATTCCGTTGCATATCCCTGGACAGCCTTGGCGTATTCTCCCGGATCGGGCGTGACTTCTATCGCGGTAATCTTGCTGTCCGCGAGCGTGGCCGTGACATCCATGTAAAACTCGTATTCGTTGTTGTTGCCAGCTTTGTAGGTCTGGTGTTGGGTGTAGGTTCCATCGCGGACGGCGGTAGGTGCACCGCACGATGCGAGGACGACAGAGAGAGCGAGGACGCTCCCGAGAGCGGAGACGGATTTCATATGTCGGAGTATTGAGAAGAACAAAAAAAGAACCCCCGGAGTATACGGAGGTTCTCCTTAACTGCAATGATAATTTCGGTTATCGTGCAATACTAGTTCTCGATGAGCGTGAACGTGAGTGTTCCCGAGTAGTTTCCTGCCGGAGTGTAGGCCGGGACATTGATCCGAAGATCGGGCGTGACACCGTACTTCCCGTTGATTCCTCCGGTATCGCTGCGCTGGAGCATCGTCACCGCGCTTCCCATGGCTACATATCCTGCTCCAATCGTTCCACCTGAGGTCGGGACGGTTACCGCAGCATTGGCGTTTCCAGCTACGAGGCTCACGGTTCCGCCGGATACCGTGATCGATACATTTGCCTTGGCGATGGTATCCGATCCGCTCGTGAGATCCGAAATGGAGACGGTGGTGTAGTAACCCGCGGTCGCTCCCTTGAGATCTTCGACCGTGAATTGCCCTCCGGAAATATTGAGCGTCTGTGCACTGCTCGAAGCCGTACCGGACGGGAAACTGATGGATGCGGGGGCGGCGATCCCCACCGATCCAGCGGTGACGCCGACAGAGACGGTCGTATCGGCTGCCTGTGCTGCCGTGGTCGCAAGAAGTGACGCGATAGCGATGGCTGATATTACTGCCTTGGACACAGAAGTCATATCTGTTTTGGTAAGAAATAGGTGGAAGTCCGACTCATTAAGATTGGTCGGATCCCTCACACGAAGAAAGTATAACACTATACGAATTACTTTGTCAAATTCTTAATAGAAAAAATATACAAGAATTGTCTGGGTTCCTTGAAAGATCGCTATGGAAAAGCGTTTTATTGAGGCACTGGCCGTATAAGATGTTTTCTTAATGTCGTTTTGTTTTTGCGAGGAATAAAACTCTTCGTATACTTTGCTCGGTGTTTTTTTGCCCAGTTTTGTTATATGTTCTTTATGAATCGTTTCCATGCTGTCGGTGCTTCTGTCGCCGTTGCCGTCTGGGCACTCTCTTTCCCTGCCCCCGTGTCCGCATCGATCTCGGATCTCGATGTTTCGTTTTGCGATTCCGGTATCTCATCGAAGCGTCTGCAACTGGAAATCGAGACGCTTCCATGGGAACGAGTCGCGTGCGTCCGATACGTCAATCTCGGTACGGAGACGATCGATGTCGCGCTTTCGGCGACCGATGGCTTCGTTTTGGCTGATGGGAAAATTGGTTGCGCCGATGATTCTGCCGATACGGGAGCGTTCTCCACACTCATTCGATATGAATGAGGAGATTCAACCTTCTCTCTTTCGCCGAAGCAGTCGGTCGATCGGACGGTGCGTTTTCTCGTACCGTCCGTAGAATCTGCCACAGCGTACGGATGTCTTATTACCGGTCCGAAGCCTGCGACTGGCTCCGGAAGCGAGGGGATTAGTGTTGTTGTTCGCCGGGCGAACATCGTCGAACTCACCTTTACCTGAGCCGCAACTCCGTCACCTATCTCGGAGATTTCAGAGATTCGGGAAGAGGTTGTAGATACCGCATCGAGCCAGTCACTTCCACAAGCCGAAACAAAATCGCGAAGCCTGGAGCCCAAAGAGTTCAAGGAGAATGCTCCTGTTGAACTGTTTTTCCTCGCAAGCATTCGCGATATTTCGAGTCCTTTCTGGGCGGTCGCTCTCGTGATTGTTCTTGCATCCGGACTCGGTTTTGCCTTCCTGCGTCGCCGTGCTGACGGGTCAGATCGCGATGAATCCGAAAGATTATAATAAATTCTCCCCATGTCTCGAATTCTCTCCTCACTCTCGCGCCTCTTCATGGCTGGAGCATCTCTCGTGATCGTCACCATTGCATCGTTTGGATTCTCGAATGCAGCCGGGACCATCGATGACTTGCGGCTCGAATTTTGCCAGAATGGAAACGTCTCGAATACCCTGACGTTCGAGAAGGGTACAGCAATCCCCGCGGGTATCTGCGTGCGGTATACCAATCTCTCAAATAGTTCTGTCAGTATCAAATCCGAGCTTGTAGATGGGTACCTCATGGCGGATGGGCGGAGAGCATGTCGGGAAAATGATGAATCGAAAACCGGATTCGCCAAGGTTGCGAAATTCAAGGTCGGGAATCAGACCGTTGATACAGTAAATGTGGCCATCAACGCGAACAGTTCTGTCGAAACACAGGTGCTTCCGGGGTTTTCTT
This sequence comes from Patescibacteria group bacterium UBA2023, assembly GCA_002335145.1. GTDB lineage: Bacteria > Patescibacteriota > Gracilibacteria > BD1-5 > UBA2023 > UBA2023. The sequence goes on along the minus strand of DDBV01000024.1, from coordinate 83,917 downwards.
CTGTCACCAATGCCACGTATGGATGCGTTGTGGTGTACGTAGACTCAGCAGCATCTTCGGGAATCAGCATCGTCACCCGTCGTGCCATTACGCTCGGATTCCTCGGTACAACCACTTCTGGGTCAAACATTGTTCAAGACCAAACAGCAACTGGCACCACCGCTACCGGAACTACGGCAACTGGCACCACCGCTACCGGAACTACGGCAACTGGCACCACCGCTACCGGGGTGACTTCCACCGGCACCACCGCTACCGGTACTACCTCCACCGGATCGAGTGTCCAATCTGAGCCAGCACCGGATGGTGGAACGATTGAGATTCCTTCCGACCTCGTGGGAACCGATGCGGTCGGCATCATCGAGTCTTCCGATGTTGATGACTCCGGCAACACGAGCGATATTGTCGCGATCGCCGCCGAGAATAATGTCGATCCGGTACTTCTTGCGATTATTCAGGCGAATCCTGCATTGCTCGATCAGATGCGCACTGCCGGATCTCAGGACGCCGCACTCTCGGGTCTGTCTGCGGCTATCTCGTCACTCTCTGCCGCCTCGGCAGGCGCGAGCACAGAATCACCGTGTTCGGGGTACGGGGACCTCTCCTCCGGAAGCGAGTTCTGCGGGTATGTGCAGATTCTCTCGGCCAAGAGCGTTATTCGCGAGGATTCTTCCTTCGAGCCAGATCGTTCTATCACCCGTGCCGAGCTTCTCAAGATCGTCATGCTCGCTTCGGAGCTCTCGCCCCGCTACGACCCGGCCTACACCTACGATGATATCGCCGCCGATGACTGGTGGGCACCGTACGTCTCTACCGCCAAGAAGTACGGATACATTTCCCAGACGAATACGATATTCCGTCCGAACGATCCCATCACCCGTGCGGAGGCCTCCAAGATGGTCGTCATGATCACGGCGGAGCGACTCTTCTTCAACTAACTCGAAGAAAAGAGGCTGTACGGCCTCTTTTCTTTTTGCTTTTCGTTTTACAGGACTTGTCGGATTGCCGAGATATTGAATGCGTAATCCATTTTCATGGGTCCGAGGAGGCCGAGGTATCATTCATGCCCTTCGAGCTTGAATCGTTTGACGATCATGGTACAGGAATCAAAATCGGGAATGATGTTCTCCTCGCCGATGAACACTGCGCCACGAGGACCGATGTCGAGTGATTCCAAAAGCTCGATGAAGTGGTGTTTGTCTTCGAGGATGCGAATGATTCGGAAGACTTCTTCCCCCATGACTCCACCGGAAGATCGCTCTAGGAAATTCGCGAGCCCCAGGTATGAGCTCGTACCGGTAGAGGGAATCGTAGCGAAGCTGATTTCTCCCGTTGCTTTCGTGAGACGGGCAACAATCTCATAGAGTGTGTCATCGAGTCGTAAGCGTTTGTTGCGCTCATCGAGCCGGGTATCAGCCTCTACGAATACATGGGGCATCTCCTCCATGAGGTAGTCCACGAAGACACGAAGGCCTCGTGCGGTCGGGAGTCGTCCGGCTGAGTTGTACGGCTGGAAGATCAACCCCATGGTTTCGAGAGAGGCCATATCGCTGCGGATTGTTGCACTTGAGACAGGGAGTTCGTGTCTTTTTTGTAGCGACTTCGATCCCGTCACTCCTCCGCTGCGGAGGTATTCTTCCACAATGTATTTGAGAATTTGAATCTTGCGCGTTTGTATCTTCTTCATGTCGGTCGTCGCTAAGTGGTGCGCATTATATCGCGCTTATCGCGAAAATCAACCATCCCGGTCATCTCAAGCGAGTGCTCTCCAGGGAAAAACGAATACCGCCCGCATGATCCGCTTGATGCGGTTCCATCGGCGTCTGCGCGAGAAAATGAGACGATAGAGCCATTCGAGTCCCATACGACTCACCCACATGGGCGCGAGTGTTTCGAGGCCGAGGTGATAGTCGATACTCGATCCTACCCCTGCGGCGATCCGGATGTTCGGGACGCTCGGGACGAGCTGGAGTAGGGCTTCCTCCTGGGCTTTCATTCCGAGGATCGAGAGTACGATCGTTGCATTAGCGTCCGAGAGTCGTTGGCGTACAGACGCCCAATCCGGATCGGTTCAGACCGTCTCATAGTGGATATGGACTCCGGGGAACTTTGTCTCGATTGCCGCGGGGGCACGATGCTGGGCTTCGAGTTTCTCCGGCCAGTCCGAGGCATCACGGTCGAGAATTGCCACTGTCCAGCCCTCGCGTGCCGCGTGATTGAGCAGCATCTCGGTGAGTCGACTCCCTTGAACCCGATGTCCGAGCTTCGATTCGATCGATCGACGTCCGAGCAGTAGGCGGATACCCCAGTACGGCATGAGTATGATCGAGAGCCAGCGGGGGAGTCCGGATTCTCGCATGATCTCTGCTAGGTAGAGACCAATCCCGTCCGGCAGGCGGTCGCTCGCGAGCAAAAGGACCGAACGAAACTCCTGGTCTTGCTCGGCATGCAGGAGAATTTCCGGGTTGGGTGTCACGATCGTTCGCGGGGTCTTTGAGCGGACGAGACCATAAAAATACGTATCGAGATCATCGACGCGGGTGAGGGGAATCCCGAAGAATCGCATGGAGGAAACAAAGAAGTGATGCGACTACTGTATTCAGGCCTCCGGGTTTTGCAAGGCCGTGTGGATGCGAGCGGCGATGGTAGCAGATCATGGGAGAATCTCGATCTGCCCAGGCTTCGTGTCGGAATCGTGGGTATGCAGCAGCAAGGTGCCGTATTCATCAACGAACCGCATTCACCCGTCCGGTCCGGGAATGAGTCGGATTGTTCTTTCCGGTGGCCCGAGCGCATCGAGAGAAAGTTGAGTGTACATGGGAAGAAATATGCTTGATAGTGTCGACTGCGCGACCACGGTATTATATCTATGAATATTAACTGTTCGTTATATACTGATATGTCAATACTCATATGCTGACGAAGACACAAAAAATCCGGAACATTCGGAGTTCCGGATCGAGAGAGTTTTTAGGAATTTCGCCAACTGATGGCATTCACAGGACAGGCGGCGATCGCGTCATCGACATCGAGTCATTCGTAGGAATCGCACGAAAGCACAATGGACATCCCATCATCATTCATCTCAAAGACAGTCCCGGAGATGGCGACACACGCCCCGCATCCGATACAGGACTCATTTACATGGGGTACTCGTCCGAGCGCGGAGCGGATAGCAGAGATCTTGGCGGGATCGATGGAAGTGGACTGCGGATCGGACATGGATATCGATGGTCGTGAAAGCGTTTTTTTTGTGTTGAGAATACTATCGAGATTCGTATTATTATCAACCCAATGTAACCAAGATATCCGATGTTCGCACGCGACATACCGCTCTTCGATCGTCTCACGCGTATTTTGATCGTGATCCTTCCGTTCCATGTATTGATTTCCGTCTTCTTCGGATTCGAGCTTGCCATTCCGGGAATCTCGCTCTACAAGGAGGCAATTCTCCTCGTGCTCGCCGTTGCGCTCGGATGGGACTTTTTCTGTCGCCGGTCGTGGCCCCGTTTTGATTGGCTTGATGGACTTATTCTAGCGTATGCTTCCCTGCTTCTGGGTGTATCCGTTTTCTCTGGTACGAGCCTTGCTGGTATTGTCGCGGGAGTGCGGTATGATCTTGAGTTCCTTTTCGTGTTCGTGCTGTTCAGGCACGGTACATATCTGCTCACGGGCAAGTTCTCCGACTATGTCCGACTCTTCGTCATATCGAGCGGGATCGCGATTCTTCTCGGGGCGTTTGTGCGATTTGTGACCAAGGAAACAGTCCTTCTGTACCTCGGATTTTCCGCCGACCTCTCCAATTGGCAGTTCGGTGGGAGCGTGCCGATCTACCATGGCATCCCCAACGCGAATATTCGCCGATTCCAGGGAATCTTTGACGGACCGAATTCCGCGGCGTACTTCCTCATTCTCCATATCGGTCTCGTCCTCTATGCGTTCCGTGCCGAGCGAGATTATTGGGGAGTGCTCGGTATGTGGCTCTTTGGCGTATTCGGTCTGCTCTTGCTTACCTATACCCGCAGCGCGTTCGTGGGAATCGTTCTTGCGACTGGCATTACGGTCCTCTTCTGTTTGCCGATCATCTTACGAAAGTATAAGATCGCGTTTGCCTCGTTTCTCGCCGTAGTGATTCTTGTGATCGGTGGATTCTCTGTGCGTTATGCCGATTCACTTCAGACTATTTTCCTGCGCGAATGATCATCTAAATGACACTTTGAGCGTATGGCGATTGGCATAGACCAGTTTATGGCGCGTCCCATGGGTTCCGGTCTTGCCTCCTCGGGTCCAGCTTCGCGCTATACCTACGATGCGTCTGTCCTCTCGGATGAAGAACGCAAACGCAAGGAGGACGAGACGATTCCCGAAAGTTGGTATATCCAGGTCCTCGTGGAGGGTGGCTTCCTCGGTCTCGCTTTGTTCCTTGCCATCATGGCGACCATCGCCTACGAGACATTCCGATTCCACCCCTTCATTGCATGGAGCTTCTTCGCCGTACTCGGGATGAATATTTTTCTGCATACGTTCGAGGCGTTCTTCGTTTCCATTCTCCTCTTCCTGTTCCTCGGTATTATCTCAGGTTACCGGCGATTGCATGGCACACGATAATACTCGCCTCGTTTTTGCCGGCCGTCTCGCCGAAGAAAAATGATTCGCCGATGCGCTCGCATTGTTTGATGTCCTCGTCTCGGACGATGCGAACGTAACATTGTTTGTCTGCGGAGATGGTCCACTCGCCTCGATTCTTCGTGCGCGATCAGATGTTTCGTTCGTCGGAGAGAGCGTTTCGTCATTCGATTTCGACTCAATCTCTCCAGGGCGGATATACTCATTCGGATGGCGCGAAGAGAATGAGATGCGTGAAGTCATTGCCCGATCCGAATACGCGCTTTTGCCCTCGCGTTTCGTGGAGACATTCGGGCTCGCTGCACTTGAGTGTTTGCGTCTCGGTGTACCGGTCATTGGTCCGCGACTCGGGGGCCTTGCGGCATTTATCCCAGAGTCTCTTGCCATCGACCTTAATGATCCGATTCGGCTTTCGGTCGACCGCATCCGTGAGATCATTCGCGGTCAGATAGGGCGGGATGAAGTCTCCGCCTCGTGGAGAGCCGAGATTGTCGCGCACCACTCTCGGAAAGCTTGGCTCTCAACGGTCGCCCACCACGTCCTCGGACGGCGAGACGGCAGGATACTGCTCGTGTCCGACTATGACGCGCCGATCGGATGAGTGGAGCGACATATCGAGACCATACGCACCGCGCTCTCGGAGGCTGGATACGAAGTCCGAGTCTTTGGCAAGCGGCCAAAATCAATTCCGATCGGACGAATCGAGCGGATTATTGACATGCTCGGCACATTTGCTGCCGGATGGGGGTACGCCGCTTTACGCGAAGAGCTCGGACTTTTTGCACCCGATGCCGTTTGGTTGCACAGCTGTACCAAGACCTATGGCCTCGATTCTGTAAAAATGCTTGCGGGGTATCGGGGACGGCGGATCTTCACGTACCACGATTTCTCGCTTTTCTCGCCCTTTGCTTCGCGAATGCGCTCACTCTCGGACGTGCCGGATACATGGACGCTCTCCGCATATCTCGCGACACTCGGGCGGACGCATATAATCGAGCGATTCTATCTGCGCCTCAAATTTCGAAAAATCTCTTCCATTCAGCATGAACTTGCCCGATTCGACCGACACGTCGTTCCGAGCGAGTTTATGACCGACTTCGTCCGGCGGTTTATCGGAGTTCCGGAGAGTCGGATTCAGACGCTTCCGCATTTTCTCCCGGAGCGGCCGGAGTAGCTGTCTCAGCGTTGTTTGTTTCCAGGATTTCCACGGACATCTCGGCAGCTTCCTGGTCGATGATCTCGAAGAGTGCCATCCATCCGCTCTGGAGTCCGGTGAGTCGCTCGATCGCGCCACTCGCTTGGTAGTGGTTTCTTTCGCCGTTTTTCGCAGACTCAAAGATCGAATCGATCGTTGCGAGATTTCGCTCAATCATGCCCGCGTAGGGAAGGAGATACGAGTACTCGCTTGAGGAGTTCACCCGCCCTTCACGCACGATCTGTACGAGGTACGCGTAACACTCAAGACGCTTGGAATAGCGGCTCGTATACTGGTAATTCCCATCCGGGAGAAGTGTCGCACTGTCGTAACTCACGCCTGCCCGGGCGAGGTACTCCTCAGGGGTCAGTTGCTCATTCTCGCGTAGGGCACTCTCCAGGCAGGGGTTGTCGGTCGAGACGAGACGGAACCCTTCAGACCGCAGTCCGAGGAGGAGATTCTCAAACCGAGCGGTGAGCTCGTACGGAGGACTCACGTCAATCGTTGAAGCATTTACATCCAGGAGGAGATGCTTGAATCCTGTCTCGCGCATTCGCCATGCGACCGTATCGGGGTCGGTATGGTCGAACCAAGAGCGGTAGTTGAATAGTAGGCTGTCTTCGTAGTAGCGGTGAATATTATCGTGTATGTAGTAGCTCAGGAATGTCCCGATGCGGTAGATGGGCGTATCCGCCTGATTGTCTTGACTCGGAGAAAAAGCGGCATGGTAGACGCGGAGCCGGGCTTTGCGAGCCTCTTGCTTGAGTGCCATCTCAGCAATTGAGGAGAGCGTGGGCATCATTTCGCGAAGATTCGAAGTCTCTATGGATGCAAGTACCTGCGCAAGACCGATCAAGTCCTTTGGTGTGATCGAGGCTGACACGAGGAGCGCATTGAGATTTCGTACGTCTGGCGCATCGAGGATCTCGCGAACAGCCGCCGACTCATCCCGCAGATTAAGTGCCGAGACGATGGGAAAGTAGTTAGGATGGTAGGCAACGAGTGTCTCTTCTTGGGCGAGATTCCCGAGACGATATGCCGAGTATTCGACATTCGCCAAATGCGAAATCGCATCAGACACCGTCGTCCGTCCTATCCAGGATGACAGGATGATCGCGATCACGATCGCCGAGTAAAATCCGATGCCCGGTTCGCGCGAATCCGCGGATGCCTCGTCTCCTGTCGCATATGACCCCGCGATCGATATGAGGGAGAAGAGACAGAAGTAGAGGAGAATCCCGTACCACGGTACGCCATAGGATGAGACGAGATATACGAATCCATAGATCACCGTGAACACCCCGAGCAGACGCAGGAGTTCGTGATCGGTATCCGTTTGTGTATTTCCCGTAGATTTCAGTCCGAACAAAATCGCCGCGGTCGCTATTGCGAATCCTGCGATGATCGCCAGGTATCCGATGGGAAGCACGAGGGAATCGAATGCGCGGACGATTGCTGTATTCAATTTGAGCAAGTCCGAAAATGCTGCCAAATGCCCGAGTGTATCGGGAAACATGGCGTAGAACCAGTAGGCTGCAGTGGAGAGTACGACGATCGCCACAAACCATGTACGGGCTCCTGGGAGGAAAATGAGGATGAGCGGGAAGAGGGCGAGGAAGACGTATCCAATCTCAGTAAATTCGCCGTTCTGTGTCTTCTGAAACGTGCGGTTATAGGGGAGTTTGAGATAGTTGTTGATTCCCTTCTCGTTTCCGAAGTAGCGTCCGAAGTCTTCGTTGGCGGTCTGTCCGGATGAGTTGATGGAGAGGTCTGTGAGATTCGTCTCGATTTCGATGCGCTTCTCGTCCGAGTATATGCGAGAGAAATCCGGAGCGTACCCTGCAGGCTCTCCCGTCACGATCCGTAAGACCGAGACTTCCTTGATCTCCGAGAGATTCTTCGCGATCCAGGGCGCGAGTGGAGCAAAGAATGCGAGGAAGAACACCCCGAGCCATGCGAAGACCGATACAGTTCGGACTGTTTTTGATCGGAGCATGCAGAAGCCGAGAGAGAGGATCCCCACGATACTTCCCACAGTCGAAACAAACGATATGACGATGGGATCCGAGAGAGTTCCGATATTGAGCAGGGGCCAGAGTCGAAGAGCGGTGAACGCGGCGATGAAGAGCGAGAAGAATCAAACGAGACCGAGCGATCCGTAGAAGGCGTAAGCAAAGAGCCCCAGAAGCCCCAGCAGGAGCATGAGCGATGTGATCTTCACAGAAAACACGAATCCCGTGAGTGTTCCAATGAGTATGATCCAGAAGAGGTTTCGGCGAGAGAGGAGCTCCACTCGTCCAGTATCGCGAATCTCCGGAAGCAGGACGTTTCGTATCCAATGAATCGCCGCATAGAGGATGGCGATCGAGAGGAAGAGTACCACCGTATCGAGCTTCATGTCACGTGCTTGCTGGAAGATGACCATGGGCATAGTCACTGAGAGCATAGCGCAAACGAGGGGCCAATGGAAGTGTCCTCGACGGTTGCCGAGCCATCCAGAGAGCGCGAAGAATACCGCGAAGAATGAGAGAGTCCCCCCGAGCTGGTTTATGAAGAATGCTTGAAGTACCGATCCGGCGAGGAATCCTACGGCAGTAACGAGCTGCCATGGCACGAATCCAACCCCTTCAGGAATCGAGCCATTAGCGGCGATGAGCTTCGGGTAGTTCATGTACACCCCGAGGTCGTCCCATCCAATCGGTGTCGGTCGGATGATATTGAGAAATCCTACTCCAATCACGAGTGTCGCTACGATGATGGCCCATTCTCCGGTAATGAGTTTGAGATTGATCCGATCGAGCAAACTCGCGGCTTCGGTATTCGTCTCTGCGGTCGCGAACGGCCGAGTGGCGAGGTGCAGTCATTCGCCGAGTTCGCGGTACGAGACGATCGCCATCGCTATCGTCATGATTCAGACGGTCGCGACATTGAAGAGTCCGATCGATCCGAAGACTGTCAGACCTGTGGCATAGAGGGTGAATCAGACGGAAGTGGGCATGAAGAAGCCGAGCATTCGATCTGCCGTTGCCTCCGCGAGGAATCCTGTGGTCCGCAGAATTTGGCGACCCAATGCCCACCATAACCATACGAGTCCGAGCGGAAGGATGCATGAGAACAGTGTGCGTCCGAAGATTGCGAATCCTCCGGAGATAACCCCTGCAATGGCCGTGTCCGGTGCGAAGGAAGCATGTGCGAAGGAGAGTCCGAACAAAAAGATCAAGAAGGCCGCGATCACACCGAGAGCCGAGATTTCGAGTGTTTTTTTCTTTGTGAGGACGATCCAGGTCTTGTAGGCGATATAGAGCCCTACAATCCCTGCCACCCACCACCACCATTCCGAGAGGAAGGTCCGGGGAAAGACGGAGCTACCAGAGTAGTAGAATCGTATGCACGCAGATGACATGAGTGTCAGTGCGAGGAGTCGGAGGATGGAGGTGGTCATGTTCGATCGGGAGTTAGCGTGTATCGGTCGACCCGGGGCGCAGGTCACGCATGAGCGACTGGATAGTTGGTATGTTTACGAGGACGAAGGCGAGTATATGCAAAAGCGAGAGAATGAAAAGCCATCCGAACGCTGACCATCGCCCATCTGGGACGAGCGATGCGAGGTGCGGAGCGGCAAATACGAACGCGAGCGTGACCAAAGCATTTGCCACGACAAACCAGAGCCCGATCCGCAGGGGGTATTCGCGGGTCGTCCACTCGCTTGCGATATACATGAAAACCCAGGCAATACCGACCGAGAGGCTTACGCCCCTGGTTCACAGAGCCTCGATGAGCGATAGGGAGAGTACGAGATTGAGCACGAGACCACCGAGGAGGATAGAGGCCCGACTCCGTATTTTCCCGAGCCCCGCCATGATGGAAAAATTGGCCTGGAGCAAAAAATTGAACGCGACAAAGAGTGCACTGTATCGCAGAATATCTCCAGATGCTCGGAATGTCTCTCCGAAGAAGAATACCGCAATATGCTCAGCGTAGACATAGAGGACTGTTCCCGATACCAGCCCGAAGATCATCAGGAGCTCAAAGAGACGATTCTTGAGTGCTGAGACCTTCTCTATGGCCTCTTCCGGACGCAACTGCGACACCACAGGAAACAGAAACTGCATGAGCGGTGCGGAGAAGACGAACGGAATACTGATAAGACTGAGGTAGTTGGAGTAGTATCATGCCTCGTGCGTGCCAAGCATGACGATCACTACTTGCATGTCTATCTGCGAGAGAATCATTGCAATATTTGCCGTAAAAAGCGATCCGACGGCGTATCGGGCAAACGAGCGCATGAGGGGGGCATCCCACTCGATTCCGGCATTCGAGAGATAGGCTCGCCAATACCGCCACCAGAAGACCGGAACAGATGCGAAAATTCCTACCGCTACGCCTCCGATCCACGCCCAGGCATAAATCTCCACGGAACGATACCCGCTCCACCAGATGAGCAGCACGAAGAGAAACATGCTCGCCATGCGCGCGAACTCGGTGCTTTTTTGTAGAAACGTGTTTTGCGATGCCTGGAAGACAGTATTGAAAATTTGGAAGAGGTTGATTCCAATAAAGAAGAGACAGAATATTCGCAGCACTTCAGCAGCACGGCTATCGCCGAAATAGTGATCCGCGAGCCATGAGCTCCAGAGGTAGAGCCCTCAGCCAATAATGAGTCCCGTGATCATCTGCATGCCGAGCGCCGAGAGGACGAGCGTATTGAATCGCCGCCAATCCTTGTCGTTTATCGCCTTTGGCAGATAGTAATTGAGGGCTTCCGTGAAGCCGAAATCATTATATGTGGCAAGCAAGACGACCAAGCTGATCACGCCGTAGAGGATTCCAATTTCTTCCGGCGAAGCATCTTGGGAAATAACGATCTTGGTTGCGTAGGCGAGCGGACCGAAAAACAGCGTGAACAGGTAGAGCCATTTTCCGCGCTTTACGAATTTATCGCGGAGGCTTTCGTTAGCGTCGAGCATTGGCGCGGAAAAGACGGGGCAAGAAGAATGCAATTACGCCGAATACCGCTCCTGCCGCGTGTCCTATGAGTGATATTTGCGGGAGGAATCCGATGGCGATATTGATCGCCACCATCGCGGCAATACCGCCAAACTCCGGATGTCGCTGCGCGCGCAGCTCCAGAGCAAGGTATGCGAAGACGGCCATGGCAAATCCGCTTATCCCCACGGTCGGAGCACGAGAGAAGAGAAGGATCAGGAGAGAAACGAAGAGGGTGCTCGCGATGAAGAACCACGCGTACCGGGTCGTCCCCATGATCCGCTCTACCACATTTCCGAATATCAGAAGTGACAGAGAGTTCCCCAGCAGATGCCAGATGTCTGCATGGAAGAACTGAAAGAGCACGACCTGAAACGCGAAATCCGCATACTCTCCCATAAGCAGGAAGAATGGATGGAGCGAATAGGTATCGCCGAGGAGTGGGCGTGCCCACGATGCGATCGTTGCTATTATGCAGCCGAACACGAGCAGATTGGAGAACGATGTATCGAATCGAAAGATACTACCGAGAGAGAGTCTCATTGCGTCTGAAGCAGAAAACGAAATATGCCCCCGCGAGGATCATTGGCAGTGAGAGAATCTGACCCATGGTAAGCCATCCTGTACCGAGAAGGTAGCCGATCTGAGCATCGGGCACGCGGACGAATTCGACCGCAAAACGGAACACGCCGTATCCGAGCAGAAATGTCCCTGCCGTCTGTCCGGGGCGGGTTGAGTACCGCAAGACGATAGAAAGCAGCACGTAGAGGACCGCTCATTCGAGTACAGCTTCGAGTAGGGGGGAGGGGAATCGCGACACGCCATCCACTACCATGGCAAACGGCCCACTGTACCCGGCGTATCACGGGAGTTCGTTGTTTATGTAGTTACCGATCCGTCCGAGCCCGAGACCTATGGGCAGGACGCTCGTCACATGGTCGGCAATGCGATAAAAATCCTTGCCGTGTCGCCAGGAATACGCGATCATGGCGAGGATCACTCCGATCGCCCCTCCGTGGAAACTCATGCCTCCGCGCCACGTGGCGAGGATCTCCGCGGGATTGGCGAGAAAATACCCCGGATCATAGAATAGCACGTAGCCCATGCGTCCACCGAGGATCACTCCGAAGAATATGTAGAGGAGCAGAGTTTCGATCTCCGATCGTGAGAAGAACGCCCGGCGCGAGAGTACGAGATATCCCCCAACGAATCCGAGGGAGTACATGAGCCCGTACCAGGTGGGCGCGATCGTGAGACCGAGGATGTCTACGGAGAATATGTGCATACCGGAGAGTATACCGAAGAATCGAAAAATGCCATATTGCAATCGTCTTTCTCGTGCGTATCATCCGGTACTCTATTCTTTTCCGATTCTCCATGCTCATCCCTCCTGGTGAGACTATCATCGAGACCAAGTCCTGCAAGTTGTGCGGGGCGGTATTCCACATCACGGACAAGGACCTGGAATTCTACGACAAGGTCTCACCCGTCTTCAAAGGGAAGAAAGAGAGCATCCCTACCCCCACATTCTGCCCGGACTGCCGGCAGCAGCGGCGCTGCGTTTTCTTGAACCAGCGAAACCTCTATGTCCGACCGTGCGATGCGACTGGAAAAACCATCGTCTCCCAGTACCAACCGTCCGCCCGACACCCGGTATACGATGTGGACTATTGGCATAGCGATGCCTGGGACCCGCTCGGGTACGGACGCTCCTTTGATTTTTCTTCATCGTTCTTCGGACAGTTCGAAGAGTTGTTTTTCTCCGTTCCCAGGCCTTCTCGTTGGGTCACATTCAACGAGAACTGCGACTACATGAACGGCGGAGCATACAACCGCGACTGCTACTTGATTTTCAATGGCTCCCATAACGAACGGTGCTACTACTCTCTCGGCATCGCGCGTTGCAGCCACTGCATGGACTCGACACGGATCAGCAGCAGTGAGGGTTTGTACGAATGCGTGGAGGCGAGCGGATGCTTCCGCTGTTTCTTTTGTCGTGCGATACAAAACTCTTCCGACTGCTGGTACTCGCTCGCCTGCGGCTCTTGTCGACATTGTTTCGGGTGTGTGAATCTCGTCAACGCCCAATACGCCATTTTTAACGAGACGCATTCACCCGAAGAGTACCACCGCCGAGTGGACGCACTGCTCGCACTCGACCCTCTCCAGCTTCGAAAAATGATTGCGGATCACTTTGGGAAATACCCCCGAAGATTCGCCGATATCAACCAGTCGGAAAACGTCATCGGAAACGTGCTCCTGTCTTGCAAGAACGCGTTTCATTGCTTTGAGTGCGAAAATCTGGAAAATGGAAAATGGTGCCTGTGAATCGCCAACGCCGATAGTTCGGATTGTTACGACTATACGTTCTTCGGCCTGTCGGCTCACCGCATGTACGAAGCTGTCGGATCTTGAAACCACAGTTCGGATATCGTTTTTTGTGCCCGAGTGACCAACGAATCCGTCCGGCTCTACTACTGCGAGAGCTGCAATGCTACGAAAGACTGTTTCGCCTGCGTCGGTCTCCGGAACAAGCAATACTGCATCCTCAACAAACAATACACCAAGGAGGAATACGAAGCATTGGTCCCGAAAATCATCGACCACATGCGCTCGACCGGAGAATGGGGAGAATTTTTCCCCTCGCGCTTGGGACTCTTCGGGTATAACGAAAGCGTTGGGAATGACTATTTTCCCCTCTCCAAAGAAGAAGCTCTCAATCTCTGATTCAACTGGTCTGACTACGAGGCTCCTTTCCCGAAGGTAGAGAAGATTATTCCCGCAAACAAACTTCCAGAGAATATCGCCGATATCCCCGATGACATCCTCAACTGGGCGATAGAATGCGAGATTACCAAGAAACCGTTTCGCATCATCAAGCAAGAGCTCGAATTCTATCGCAAACACTCTCTCCCCGTCCCCCGAAGACACCCCGACCAACGTCACCTCGATCGTCTCGCTCTCCGCAACCCCCGCAAGCTCTACGAGAGGAAGTGCGACAACTGCGGCAAAGACATCATCACCACCTATTCGCCCGACCGTCCCGAGACGGTGTACTGTGAGGAGTGCTACAATCGGGAGGTGTATGGATAGCTAGGCGAGCGCGGCGCAGGCCGCATGCCGCGGGCATGAGACGAGATGATCGTTCGTCATGCCTACCGCCTGCATATAGGCGTATAGGATCGTTGATCCTACGAAATTCATACCGCGCCTCTTGAGATCCTTTGAGATCGTGTCCGATACAGGCGTGCTCGCTGGGACATCCCGCATCTCACAGAAGGTGTTTGTGATGGGTCGACCGTCCACGAATCGCCAGAGATACGCATCGAAGCTCCCGAATTCCTCTCGGATCGCGAGGAAAACCCGGGCATTCTTCGGAGTCGATTCGATCTTGAGTCGATTTCGGATGATGCGTTCGTCTTGCATGAGTGATACGTGTTTTGCTTCATCGTACCGGGCGATGGTTTCAGGATCGAATCCATCGAAGGCTTCGCGGTATCATTCCCGTCGGCGCAGGATGGTAGACCATGAGAGTCCTGCCTGGGCTCATTCGAGAATCAGGAACTCGAAGAGTGTCCGATCATCGTGACAGGGGACGCCCCATTCGGTGTCGTGGTATTTGCTATCGAGCGGAGATTTTGCCCAGGGGCAACGGGTCGAAATATCCATGGTTGCGGAGTTAGTCGATAGCGATTTTCATTATTTCCGATGCGGTTACAATTCACTCTCGCTCGATCGCGATGGGGGTTTTTCGGCAATTCACGATGGTCGAGGGAATCACTCCGATCGATCCTCCGTCAACGATAATGTCCGGAGATCATCCGAGTTGAGCGAGAATAGGATTGATGGTTTCGGGCGTTGGCATACCATGGGCGTTCGCGCTCGTTGCAAGCAGGGGGCCAGTACGCCCAAGTAGTGAGCGAAGCCACTCGTGATCCGGTATCCGAATCGCCACTTCTTCTCGTCATTTGAGCCATGAAACAGATCTTCATGGATCTGTCCCGAGGACGAGCGTGAGAGCTCCGGGCATGTATCGGGATTCCAGGAGTTTCTCCGCTCTTTCGGGCAGTTCCAATCAAAGCATCACAGGAGTTTTCTTTGATCCCATGAGTACGGGGAGTTTTGCGGACTGTGGACGCCGCTTGAGCGCGTATATCCGATCCGCTGCTTCGGAATGATCCGGGTGGCACGCAAGTCCGTAGACCGTATCCGTTGGCAAGAGTGCCACGCCGCCAGCTTCGAGAATTCTTGCGACCGTCTCGATCGGTTCGGATATCCCAGCGACAATCCTCATCCATTTCTCGGGATCGGGAATGGTGACGACACATGCTGAAGAGTTGGTCATACCGGAGTTGATACGAAAAACCCGATTATATCCACCCCCTCACATCTTGCCAAATCGTGTATGTCCCGAAGCCTCCTGATCTGTTTATTCGGCGAGACGTATCGCCGAGAGGATCATTGGGTCCTGCCAATGCTCTTCGCGGTACTTCGCTATGAGACGGGCGAGATATTGGCATCGTTCTATTTCGGGCAATATCGCCGGATCGGTCTCGTACCGGCGGAGATAGTAGGCATAATTATCCAGCACATCGGCTGCCTTCACAATCATTGCTTCTTTGCTGCATGCGGCACATCGATTCACAATATCCTCGAGGATTTGATCTTTCGGGAGCGAGGAGTTCTTCGAGTTTGCTCGCACAATCGTCGCGACGCCTGGTCCGTAACGTTCCGCAATCTCACTTTCCAGAATACGTGTATCTTCGATCGAATCATGCAAGAGTCATGCGATCGCGAGAGGCTCATCGTAGCCGTCTTCGTAGAGCCGCACACCCACGCGGACGCTGTGGAAGAACGAGGGCTTTTTTTCGGATTCCTCGGACGTCCTCGAGGCGAGCCACTTGAGTGCGTCCTCGAAGAGAAATCCGATCGTTCCGGCATTAGGCATCCTGGAGTCCATAGTGGATTTTTACCTGGCGTTCGGTCATGGTTGATGTTTCATCCCAGTCGTACCCGAGTATTTCCACCGCTTCCCGGAGAGTGCTTTCGTTTCCGGCTTCGATTTCGAGATACGGGGGAATTCCCGGGACCGTGTCGATCTCGCAGCGAGCATCGGCAAGTTCATAGCTTTCACGGTATTTGATTGTTCGAGCGGAGACCATGAATCCCGTCCGAGCGAGGATTGTCTCCATGGTCGATATGTCGCCAACGGAGGTTTCGAGCTCATCGTTCGACTTCGAGAGATCCGATGCTACGGGCGTCTTGTGAGTGACGAAATACTGGCTTCCCATGCTCCGGAGTCGGATCTTGTCGCCGCGGCTATTTCGCAAGAAAACAGATACCACCTCGCCCTCGAATACCCGCTTCGCTCCGAGCGAAACCAACGTATCCCGGAGCGATAGTATGTCGATATTGAGAATTTTGACTTCCATTTCGAGCATGGTCTTCCTCGTGATCTTTACATGGAGATACAGGATACTCGGAAACTTCCGAAGTTCCAGTCCGGTTACCCCTCCGACTCCGCGAACTCGAACCGGGTGCATTCGGCCGTGCCGCTCAAAATATCCTCGAGCCGGTCGGAAAATCATGCGATCAGGACGTCAGTCCCGAGCTTCGCTATTTTCCAAGCTTCCCGCAGTTTCGATGCCGCACCACCCGTGCCCAGCGTGCTCATGTCACCCCGGACATAGCGCATGATGCGTTCGAATTCGGCGTCACACTGGGAGGCTTCCGTATTGAGTCGGGATCATTCTACGGTCCGACCATTGTCGTCAAGGATTCCGCGTGTTCATGAGAGGAATACGACCCTCCGGACTCTGAGGCTTGCATGCTGGATTACCGACTGCGCGATATACCGCGTGAGTAAGTCATTGTCCGAGAATCGACTCGATCACAGAGCTCCGGCATCGTTGTGGTTGATGATCGAAATGAGACGTGCGTCAGCGTACGATGTCACATGTCGTGCGACCGCTTGCTGGTGGTATGTCTCTATTTGTGAAATCGTCATGTCATCGATCGAATCATCGCAGGCGAGGCGCACCTCCGAGGCTATGTCATGCAATAGGAGTTCGGCAGTGCCGAGTCCTGTGAGCTCGAAAGCCTGACGGTACGCGGTGAAAATCCGTCACTGTCCGAGTCAGGCATAGTGGTTTTTTTCGAGCCGGTTCGAGTGCTCCGCAACGATCCGGCCTTTGGCCACAGCTCCGGATGAGATGATCGCGAACCGCTGGGATCCATCACGCTCGATTTCGGCAGCGATCGATTTAGCGAGCTGCTCCATGAATCCGAATCGGATTGTGCGAGCATCGCTATCGATACAGGAGGAGCTTCCGACTTTTATGAGGGTAAGTTGGTTGGACATAGTGTCTGATATGAGTGGAATATGAAAAACGAAATGAGAATGGATCGGACTGGTTGATGGCGATACCGCTTTCGCGGTGGCGGAGCGAAAAATTCTTTGTGTGAACATAAGCGAGATGAATGAGAAAATGGGCGACAGTTTGGACATATGAAAAATCCCCCTGGATTTGGATCCCGAGGGATTTGCGCGGACTTTCGAGACAGCCTCTCTTTATCGTGCCACGAAAATATCCCGGATCCGGAGGGTCGGGCGCGGCGGCATGGATACAGAGAAGAGGCCAGTCATTTTCAAGGAAAACATGAGATGGACATGTGGATTATAAGGGGAATCCCAATATTCGCAAGTCGGAGTTACGCTTGGAATTTCGGTGTCGATCGGTATTCCCGCAAAAATTCTCCGTACCGCCCCGCAATGATTGCTTCCCGCATGTCGCGGGCGAGCTGGAGAAGTGTATGGAGATTGTGGTAGGACACGAGCGACGCTCCGAATTGCTCCCCGACGCTGAGAAGATGTCGGATATACCCCTTCGAGTAGGTCCGGCAGACGTGGCAGTTGCAGGTGGGATCGAGCGGCTCTTTGCTATCGCGATAGCGGGCTGCTACGATGCGGATATTGCCGTAGCGGCTCATGGCCACCCCGTGCCGTGCCATGCGGGTAGGGTAGACGCAGTCGTACATGTCGATTCCGAGTCCTACTCCCTCCACGAGATTGTCCACCGCTCCGGCACCCATGAGGTAGCGGGGTTTGGACCTGGGGAGCGTATCGATGAATTTCGAGATGAGGTCGTACATGAATGGCGCGTCGGATTCGATTTTGAGATCCCCGCCGATTCCCACCCCATCGGATCCCGAATCGCGACAGTATTCGGCGGATTCGAGTTTGAGCGGGTCGTGGATACCGCCCTGGACGATGGAGAAGAAGAGTCGCTTATGCCCGCCTTTTTCTTCGGTAAGACGTCGGAGTTCGGCCATGCTGCGGTCAAGCCAACGGTGCGTACGGTCCGTTGAGAATTTCGCTTGATCATAGGTGTACCTCGATGGAGCGCATTCGTCGAATGTCATGATGATGTCCGATCCGAGCGCGTATTGGATCTGCATGGATTTCTCCGGCGTGAAGAGGTGACGGGATCCGTCTAGGACGCTCGCAAATTCTACACCTTCCTCGCTCATCTTTCGTGATTTGGCGAGCGAATATACCTGGAATCCTCCACTATCCGTGAGGATCGGACGATCCCAATTCATGAATCCATGCAGGCCTCCGAACGACTCGATGAGTTCTTCGCCCGGGCGCAGGTAGAGGTGATAGGTGTTTCCGAGGATGATTTTCGCGTCAAGATCGCGCAGTTGCTCCTGGGAAATTCCCTTCACGCTCGCCCGCGTACCGACCGGCATGAATATAGGCGTCGGCACAATTCCATGAGCCGTATGCAGGAGGCCAGCTCGGGCTCTGGTTTCAGGATCTTCAGCAACGATCTCGTACGTGCCGACCGGTTTTGTCTCGATCATGGAGAGTGGTGATTTGCCTTGTCCGGAGATTGTATGAAATCCGGTCATTTTTCCAAATTCGGCTTGTGTTTTTGGTGAATCGGCTATAATAGGCCAGCTCTGGCGCCCTGGTAGAGCGGTTATACAGAGGCCTGCAAAGCCTTGGAGAGCGGTTCGACTCCGCTGGGTGCCTCCAATCCAACGTGAAGAAAAAATACATCGTCCCATGAGAGAATTTGTCGTCAGACAACACTTTCTCCCCGACGATGTATTTTTTGACGTATTAGAGGATACGGTATGGTTTGTGGAGGTGTAGATTGTAAAATATAAGCCTTAGTGGGGGGCACACTCTGTTTTTTTGTTAGATTTTAAGTATTACAAAGGGTATGAGAGAAATTGACTCATCTTGAATAATTGATGTTATTTCTGCATGGTCTGGGTGATTTGATCATAAGTCTATATATGATTTATAGAATAAGAAGCCATTACTTTCGTATTTTGCTATGAGCCCCTTAGCATAGGAATCAACATTCTTTCCAATAACATACTTGATATCATATGTGTTGTATGCTCCCCTAATTGCCTCAAAGACATACTTCATAAAATCTTGTATGTAGTCATTACAAGTGTCATCTCTTTGAACTTTTTCAATATTGTTAAATAAAAGAATATTTCCCGTTTTTATCTCATAAATTTTTAAGGATATTTCTCCGTCTTTATGACCAGTTTTGCTTCATTTGTTCTGAAACTTGATACTAAAGATACACTGTGTAGATAGCAGGTCTAAATTGGGACATTGAGCGGTAAATATAATCGATTGTTTTGAGCTGATTTTGTTAGAAACGTCACCTGTAAGAATTTGTTGATTCATAATAAAGAATGAAGTGTGGATAAGTACCGTGATTGTATGCTTTTCTCGAAAAATATATATTCTTGCTTTGGTTCGTTCGTGTAGAAATACGTAGAGATTGTGTTACGGTCAAAATTTATCGCTCGGGACTTTCCTCAAAAAACGAATACTATGGCGGCATATCCGTCCTTTGTCGTATATCCATGCCAGCAGAAGATTTCACGAACGAACTTTTCACGAATATTTCGGCCCTTCAGAAGTCGGTACGAAGGGGTCTTGTGGAAGATGCTCTGTACTACGCGAATACTCTCATGGCTTCCTCTGCGGGAGGCAAGAAGATCGTCGTCACGAAAATCCTCACCTATCTCGTCGAAGATATCGGATTTGCGAATCTCTTTCTCGCGAAACCCATCGTCAATATTTTCGGACTCGACTGACTCGATCAGTCCGGCGACGGCTTTTTCACGAGGATATCGAATGCGTCGGATATCGTGAAAGAGACAGACGAGCAAATACTCTTGAAACTCATAGTGCTTCTCTGCATAAGTCCGAAGAATCGGGAAGTGGATAACTGCATCTGTGCGAATCGGATGAGGTTCACCGACAAGGACTCTTCGTTCTTTCAGACCTTCGACCGACCCATCATGTTTCTGAATGCTCCGACCTTCTCGAAAGAGATCAAGGCGAAAGCTGAGGATGTGATGAACTTTCTCGGGACAACCAACGAAAATACCCCACTGAAACCCGCCGAGATACGCGAATATTACAAGCGATACAACCGAACCCTCGAACAGAAGATCGGGGGATTCTTGGCGACCATAAAAGACCCCGTCGTCCTGACTATCATGACTCGGTACGCGAGGATCGCTTTCTTCTACAAGGAACTGCTCGCGGGAAAAGACGGAACCCTGCTCTACTACACGTTTTTCTATCTTGCGAGTCGTCATGCCAACCGTCTCAGGACGACCTCCGAAGAAGAAGTAGAGAAAACCCAAACCCGAATCGACACCCTCTACGATGCTATCGATCTCGCGAAATATGATTTTCTGCAACCGAGACCCTTTCCCGACTACGCCTATGACAAACACACGGCCGAGTGAAAAAGACGGGGGAGGGGGAATCGTCATTTCTTCACGGAATGAGCCCTGCTCGTAAACGAGAAATCCTGTCTCGGCGACTCCTACAAAAGCATTCTCCACAGCCCACAAAATCTCCGAAAAATGAAATAAGTCCTATGGACTTATTTTTTGAAATTCGGGAGCGAATCAAGTTCGGGGTTGATTGATCGTCGAAAAAACATAATATTAAGGGGCTTAAGACATCCCTGTGCCCCCAAAGGGCTTCGTTTTCTTCGTGAATTCGGGCTACTTTGTACGTAAAGCAATAGTCAGGACGGCTTGTACACAAGAGTCTCCTTCTTTGCTTTACGGAAAGATGGGGCCGCGGATGTCTTAAGCAAACAATCCAAAAGTGTACGAGTCGTCCTTTATTGTTTGTCATGACACAAATTTAAAGGCGAATCCTACACGGAAATACGCCTTTATTTTTTGACCATTTCCGGCCTATGAGCAGGTCTTCCCGTCCCATGCGGGTACATTCATGGGGAGGGGGTTTGTCGCTTCGTGCGAGAGCGTTCCTGTCGAGCATCTCTTGTTTCGATGCGTTCAAATAAAAAGCCCTACTACACAAAGGTCTAAAATCCTGCAAGAATTCATTCGTGCTAATTTCTCTCAGCCTTCTTAATAACAACCCCTCTCCCTATGAACGCATTTCCAAACTTCATACGTTTTGTCGCTGGAGTGATATCAACGATTATGTTGGTTGTCACACTGATACGATGGGCAACTCCCTTTTCTACTATCGAAGAAGTCCTTCCGGTTACTGGATATGTGGCAGTTAACCTGCTCGTAGTCATAGCCCTAGAATTGTGGGCTATGAATCTGCATATTCTCCCTACGGCCAAACCAAAGACCCCGACGGAAGATAAAAACCCCCTTTAACAGCCACCCTTTTTCACTATGTCCATGACAACTTCCATATCTTCGCGGATAGCGAGTGCTTTGCTCGCTTTGGCGATTATCGTGACCTCCCAGTCGGCTTACGCGCTGACGATGCTCGAAAAAACGAGAGACGTCAACGAGACCATTTCCCAAGAAAATCTCGACAACCCCTACTACGATTCGATCCAGTGGGGATACGAGGTCGGAGTATTCGACGGATACAAAGACGGCATCAACGCCGGAAAATTTCTCCCAGACGGACAGATCACCCGAGCTGAGTTCTTGAAGATGATGTTCAACGTCACCAAGGAGCCCATCGGAGACGAGTACAATACGAACTGTTTCACGGACTCGTCCCCCGACAAGTGGTACAACAAGTACCTCTGCTACTCCAAGGTCAAGAAATACCTCGGAGGATACGCGGACGGAACTTTTCATCCGAACGACAATATTCTCGTTTCCGAGGCTCATAAGATCCTCGTGAATGTTTTCGGAATCGAGTCAAATGAATCTCAGGTCTCAAAAGTCTCCGATTTTATCGACACCGGAAAGTGGTACTACGAGTTCGTCACGGTGGCTCTCAGCAACGGTATTCGGTTCTCAAACAATGAACGACCAGCAACCGAGAGCTACGAGCAAAAACTCACACGCGGAGAGATGATGAATCTCTTGTTCCAATTCTACGCGGTCGCTGTCTCCAAGCAGGTAACGAGCGAGCTCCTTGAGGGTTTTAAGAAAAAGGACGCGAGCGTGATTTTCCCGCTTCTCGACAAAAAGAGTCAGGATCAAGTGGGGGATCAGCAAAAACTCCAAACGCTTCTCTCGAAAATTCCCGTTTACGTTTCAGCCACGAAGTATCAGGGAGGGGTGTTTTATAACGGAATGACGTATGCGTATGAGCGTGACTACCGCTATGTGGATTCTCGTAACGAGAAGTACGACCGAAAAGCCGTAACGAGCCAGTACACCCTTTCGTTTGTCCTGGGCTCCGAGGACTCGGATGACACTATTAAGCAAAATATCGTTCTTGCGACCGTTCTTTCCAAGGGGAAGTGGCAAGTACACATCGAGAAAGACAGCCAATTTTATGAAGCGACGGCATATAGCGATGTATCTGAAGATAGGAAAGAGCCTGTTTTGTTCGGGTTCCTTGGCATGGAGCTCTGTAGGAATACAAAAAACACAAGTTGTTTTAACATCTGGCAGGAACTAAACAGTGTAAAGGAGGTGGATTGAACGTATTACTTTCTGCGTTCCGCGTATGAACCTCGACTGTACACAACTGGAGATATTAACTACATCGACTACAACGGCACACTCGTCTGATACCGAGTGAAATAGCTTACCCCTTACCACGGGTCATTATGAAGAAAATTACTTTTTTCTGAGCTCGTACCTGACCACACCTCAGAAGGCTTGCTGTCGTTATAGTTCCTCTACTTTCGGTATTCGGATGATTCGTGGCTGATTCAGTTCAGGCGTTCGAGATCGTCCGCACTCCTGCTGAGATAGAGTGCGAAGATGATCACACGGCTTATATCCGTAGCATGGAACTTGCCTACGCAGGTAATGTATTTTTTATGGGGGAAATAGCACGTCGCCGGCATCTAATAACCGAACTCGCACCAGTACGCGGACCATGCTCAAGAAAGTTCCCCATCATCCAGGAAGAGTACGAACAGGCTTCGGATTACTCCGACCAAGAGTCGATACGACGTATGGCCGAATCTGAAGATATTCCACTTCGAAAATTGGCCGGCGGAAACATTCACGCCCCCATGGAAATTCTTAAAAAACTAGCGAAAGATCAAGATATTCTCGTTCGTGCGAGTGTTGCTATGAATAAAAAAATTCCCTCGGAAGTAGCCGATCTCTTTGTTCACGAAGCCGATTCGTGGGTCATAGATAATTTTTTGAAAAATAATGCCGTTCCACAAGAGGCTATCGACAATCTGGCTCGGGATATTACCGGTCGTTCCGATGATGAGTTGCGTGCATCGGTACTTTCAGAACCCCCATATGGAGGTCTCTTTGTTACCGCGGATGACCTACGTTCCTTGGTGGCCAGTTCGCGTCGGGTGTCCCCCGATGTTCTTCGACTACTACTAAAAGATAGTCCTATCAAAATACTAAAATTGGTTGCAGCAAATCCAAATACTGCGGCGACTGATCTGCGAGAGCTTGCGAAGCATCCGCAGGCTTCCGAGCATCTAGTAAAGTATGCCGAAACACGCCTCTATAATGGCAGGATAGAGTTATTGGAGATGTCATACGGAGACAGCCATTCCCTGCGGAATACCATTGCTTCAAATCCATCTACTCCGACCGATATGTTGGTGGAGTTGTTAAAAGATCCCGACCCATTCATGCCGTACATGGTAGCAGTCAATTCTTCTACTCCGACCGATATGTTGGTGGAATTTTCAAAGAACGCCAACTCGTTCATGAAATTCTCGTTGGCACAAAACCCCTCAACTCCCGCCGATATCCTACGCAGTTTTTCGGATACGAAGAATTTACAGACTACACTTGCAAGTAATCCATCGACCCCGACAGATGTCCTGGATGCCATAGCCCTGAATCCCTATTCGGACTATATTCCTATGCTTACGGCACTCAATAATAAATCCACGAGTCTGCAAGCGGTTTTAAAAAGAATCCGTAAGAACTCAACTGAAAGCGCAACTCCTTATGAAAACTCGGATTTTCAAGTGCAAAGAGTATCTTATTCTTGATCTGTTCAAACTATCGAAGAATCTACCATTGCGTTAGTAAAATCCATGAAAAAGCTCGTAGAAACTCGCCCACCTAAATCTCATCCTATCGTGAAACAAATGGAAGAAGTCGTAAACAGTAGCACGGGGACTTTGTGAGGGGGCTATTGATTCCTTAAGGATACCGGCGTATTCTTTCTTATTTCCAAGATTGCCACGGAAGTTGCCTTAGAACACATTCGATCGGAAGATTTTTCTACGGATACGGTAGAAGCTGAAATAGTGCAAAAGATTGTCGAGGCAATGCACTACGACTATAGAGAATTTCGCTACGAACAGATTGAAGCACCAATTCCTCTTAATAGTTGTGAATTTTCAGATCCTATATTTGCCAGTCGTTTCTGTAGGGCAAATCCGCAGCCGGCGACCGGGTTTATTCCCCTCATCATAGAGGGTAGACTCCCGATCGTAAAAAACATGGATCGACTCCTGACGAAGAAGTTGCAAAGCAAAAATATCTCGGACTTTTCCGACAAGTATGCTTTTTACAAAGGAGTGTTTTGTAAGCTCCAAACTGCCGCAGGAAAACTTGATCCGGATTCAAAAAAGGCGACCATCTTGTATCTCATGGGTGAATATATAGCCAAGAAATACAAGATTCTGCGAACGTGCGATTTGTAGGCGTAAACGAAATTCCCCACTATTCTTCATCTCTGCTAAATATGGCCTGAAAAGTCTGAGCGAAAGCAAAGAGCTGTCCCATCTGTAAGCTCTGAAAGGTATACCAAAAATGTACTTCCTGCGGAGCGGGTTTCAAATGAAAACCTACCGCATGTAAGAAATGCGGACTCGTCTTCACGGCCTATCAGTGGTCGTGCGGACACTCTACCCCCTATCGGTAAGCGACATTCCCCCTAATCACTGTTTTTTTTAATCATGAAGAAATACTTCTTATTTCTCATCGCCCCGCTTCTGCTGTGAAGTTGCGGTATATGAAACCTCTCTACGCTCGACGTACTGCGCCCGAAGGAGATCCCACCCCAACGGTACGAAACCCCGAACGGGAAGGAGTACCTCCTCTACCAATCCGGAGCGTCATATTTCTTCAAGAAATCCGACGGCTCCAACAGCGAGCTTTTCTCAGGAAGTGGGAGCCTCAAGAGTCTTCTCGACTCCAAGAACCCCCTCGTCGTAGACCAACATTCCGTCCCCAACGGGAAACGCTATCAGATCACGCAGTACAAAGCGGCTTTCGGATACATCAAACCCGATGGAACCAAGGGCGAGAAAACCTTCGCCACGAAAGAAGAAACTCTGAAATTCCTCGATGACGCGAATCCCATCTGTCACGTCTCGTTTGAGACCTATGTCGATCCCGATATGGTTCCCGATGATAACAAAAAGCTTTCGGGAAGAATGCGCGTCGTTTCGTTCGATTTTCCTGCGGCCTGCGCGTACGAAAAGGGATCACCTGAACCTGTCCTTATCGGTGAATCGGGGGTTAAGTATTCGTACTATGATTCCATTATGCAAATGGGTTTCGGATGAGGTGCTGACTGGTACGAGGAAAAATATGCCGGATCGAAAGAACTCTATTCCATGGACTCAAAACTTTCCGACGGCACGTCCTCAAGTGCCGGGATTACCCGGTTCAAGGACGGCTCGGCCGACATCTTTCTCTGAGCGAATTTCATTTCCATTCAATCTACCGTCGAAAAGTGGGATTCCGACCCGAAACGCCTCGAACTGGTAACGAAAGAACTCGACTTCATTCGTAACTCTTTGAAGATCACGACGAGGACTCCCGCTATAAACTGGTCGAAAGTGACGGCTTCGTTCTGAGAAAACGAGGAAGACGTCATCAAGTTTACGGATAACGCGGGCATTAAGCGCGTAGTGCGACCTGCGACCCGGATAAGTCTTTCTCTGTGTAATCCGCCCGACTCCGCTACCTCGACAGGACTGTTCTGTTCTTTCGTAAGGTACGAAAAGAAAACGAACTCGGTCATTATTCAATTGGATGTCGAAAGAAATGGCGGACTGGAGTCAGAGCAGGCTATTTACCGTATAAACGTATCAAACGGGAAAGTGACTAAGTTAGGGTAGATACCCTCCGCTGAGGAATAAATACCCCACCTTTCGCAACCCCTTCTTTGTAAAATAAAGGGAAAACGATGGATGGGGTATTTTCAACGTATTATTCGGTATGGTATATGGTATATAAGATAAAGACCCGTAAACGGGAGTACCCCCTTTCAAAGATACCCGTGGTCGTAGGCACGTCTTCGTTTCTTGGGAATAGGCCATCGAAGAGAAACATGAATGAGCTATAAAAATTGCATGTTTTTAAAGAGATAGGAGTATGTATGGTACAAATTGAGTGAGTGAATTCTCTCTCATGAAATAGATAGGTTTTTATGCGTTTTCCAAAATAAAGACGACGGACAGAAGAAACCTGCCCGTCGTTTTCGTCATTCCTCTCGTTCTTTATGAGATATGCTTTCGTCCGTAGTCCATAGAAATAAGGCGAGCATTGTTTTTCGTTTCGTAGGGCGAGGAAGGATTGGTGAATTGAAAGTAGACCCTGAGAACGTCCGTATGGATTTCCACCCGTTTTATGAGCGTTTTCACGAGTCTTTCTTTCGTCTCGAAATTTTCCCCGATTTCAACGAGGTTCTTTTTGTAGAGCGTCGAAAGACCTTCGATGTTTTTAGCCGTGGCCGATTTTTCACGTTCGGTTTTTATCAGGGCGGAAAGTTCTTCCTTCGTTTCCGTCAGTCGGCGAATTCTCCCCTCGATTCCCTTGATGATGTTGTCGCAGGCGGATTTCGCTTGTTCGGATTCGGCCGTGATTCTCATATCGTAGGCTTCTTGGATATGTCGTCTTTCGACTTCGAGACGCACTTCGACTCACTCAAGTTCCGTCGTGAATTTCGAGAGTTTGTCGGAAATATTCGAGATTCGCTCGAATTCTTGAGAGAATTTTTTCGGGTCGTTCAGGAGCGACGACACGATTCCCCATACGAACTTTTCTATTTTCGTTCAGGAAACCTGGGCGTTCGGACAGGCATGTTCGACTCTTTGGGTGCTTTTCCCTCAGCGACAGCGATAGTGGACGGTATCTTTCCCCGAAGTATATCCTTGGTATCCCCGTCCGCATATCCCGCATACGAGCATACTCGTGAGGAGGTATTTCCGACAGTGCTTTTTACGGGGAGGATTGGCCTTGCTTTCGAGGAGTTTTTGGGCATCCAAAAAGAGTTCTTCGTCGATGATGGCCGGGAAAGACTGTAAAATCCATTCTTCCCTCGGTTTCATGACCGTCCTCGTGATTCCTCACGGGAATTTTTTCTGCGTCGTCTTTCCAAAATACCCCTGACCCATGTACGTCGAGTCTTTGATATATCGGGAAATCGTCTCTTGCGACCACGTTCCGTAGCTGTTCACTCGTTTACGCTTAGCTCTTGGGTCGAGATCCGAACGGCTCGGCGATTTTTCGTTCGTGAGGATATGGGCGATCTCGGACTGCGTTTTCCGTTTGTTCACGAACAAGTCGAACATCCGACGTACTACCTCGGCCTCCACCTCGTGAATGATGGCTTTCCCATCTTTGTCTTTACGGTATCAGAAAATCGTCGTTCCCGAAACGATGTGTCCTTGCGACGCTTTGGCTCGTTTTCCGGCCATCGTCCGCTTCGTGATCTTATTCCGTTCGTTTTCGGCGAAGATCTGGGTGAATGACAGAAACATGCGTCCGTCTTCGTGTTTCGGATCGATATTCCATTCGAGGGCGGATTTGAGCTCGACGTCCCCGATACAAAACGTGTCGATGAAACTCAGGCAGAGTTTCACGTCTCGGAAGAGTCGGTCGAAACTGTTCACGAGGACGACCTCGATTTCTCAGCGTTCTATGACTTTTTTCATGCGGTCAAAGGCCGGACGGCTTTCGAGCGATCCGCTGTACCCATCGTCTATGAAGAGATGCCTTGAAAAGTCGCACGTCCATCCGTCGGCTTCCCGCGATTTCAGGTACTTCGTCAGGGAATCCTTCTGAGCATCCAGACCGAAACCGTTCTTGGCTTGTTCTTCACTGCTGACCCGCAGATAAAAAGCCACCCGTTTTTGGCGGGTGACTGAAACTCCGGTGTGTGTCGAATGATTCATGCTGATAACTTTTAGAATGTAAATGAGTATTATATAACGGCTTTACGAAGCTCAAACCCCGATTTTAGACCGTTTCCGTATCTTCGTATCCCTCAGTCGGAAAATCGGGAAGAAGCGATTCCGTCTCGTCGGAGTCGAAGAGGGAGAGTTGGTCGGGGTTTTGTACCGTTTGTTTCGGTCGTTCTTCCGCGAGTCCCGTTCGGACGGCCTCCTCGAATGCTTCAATCGTACATCCTCCCGAGTAGTCGTCGGGATTGTGCACGGGTTCGTGGATTTGTTCGATTTTTCTTGCGAGTTCCGTCAGGCTCTTGAATTTATTCAGGGCGTAGGCCGACCGAATACTCTTTTTCTCGCCTTGTTTCATGTACGAAAACTCCAGTTTGAAGTAGTCGTTTTCTTCCGGCTTCACGAGGCGGTAGATTCTCAGGAGGTAGCATTCTCGGCGGTGGGAGACGAGTTGGGTCAGTTCGTGTTTGTACCCGTGTCGGCTTCCCGAATACTCCTTCCAATCCGATGTGTAGACTTTGTTTTTATCGAGTGCGAGGGCGACGTAGTAGATATTGTGGGGTGCTTTGGTTTTCTCGGCGAATCGGAACCGTTTTGAAACGCTTGCGAGAAAATCCTCAAGGACTTCTCGCGGAAAATACGCGTAGAGCTCGATCTTTTTGGGTATTCCACCCTCGATATTGGTTTTGTGGATTTTCCAGTGTCTCGAAATCCCGTAGGCGTTTTTGTCGAGCGGAACCGATCCAAGCCGTCACGAATCGAAATCCATGATGATCTGAAAGGCCTGAGAAAACTCTTTCGAGTGTAAAAAGCTCTCTTCGAGAGAGCTGAAATCTGAACTGCTGTTATTGCATGTGGCAGGGGTGTTATCGTGAGGTAAAAGAGGGTTGTTCATTTTTTCGGCGTTTTACGGTGAGGAAATAAAAAAGAAGCCCCGCGTAAGGGGCTTCTGGCTTACGGATGGGAAATATCGAACTATCTCATGGTTCCGTTCATTTTTTTCTTCTTCCATGTGAGAAGATCGTTGAGTCGTGGCACGCCTTTGTGGAGCGCGTTCAAATCCGCCCACGTCAGGACGCACGTATGCGTGACTTCTTCGCCGTTCTCGTCAGTCGATGTAAACCATGGGAAAGATCCGTGAGAAAAGACGTGCGACCCTACGACATATTGAAAGCTGAAGTAGGTCTCTTCTCTTCTGCCCATCTTGTTTTGCCAAGAAACTTCGAGCAAAACATCATCGCAGGTATCTCGCATTGACGGATGTTGATCGAAAAACTTAAAAAGCATTCCGAGAGATTCTTCTCCGGTCGCCTCGAACCAGATCACTAACGAGTTGGCGTCGCCCATCGTGTCCATCCCGACAGACTGTATGTTGTCGTAAAAATCGAAAACGAGATTTTGTCACGCCCACGGCTCAGAATCGGTAATGTGACTATTGAAGTCCCGAGCGAAGAGATCGCGGTGTTGCGTCGTGGCAAACTGGAACACGAGGCTGACGTATATAGGAGAAAGTTCCCACTCTTCTATGATTGCTTTTTCGAGCTTTCTTCTCTTTGAAAGAACGGGTTTTTTGGAATGGTAAGCGTGATTCATAATTTGTTGTGTGGTGAAAATAAAAAATCTCCCCGCCAAGCGGCGAGAAGTGAGTCGGAAAATCCAAAGGAACATCGAAAAGTCCCCGACCATCAGGCCGAGGACTATGAAACGATGTCCATGAAATTATCCGTAAGGTGTGAAAAAACTCGTTTGAATTTTCTCGAAATGCTCGAAAACGATTCATTCGTTTCCGGATCGATGATTTGGTAATTCTACATAGGCAAGAAAGTTAGAGGATACATGAATATATATGTCTTCGAGTCGAAAAACGATTTCCGAAAAAACGATTTTTCTTTCTACGGCCTAGTCGATTTCGGTATCCCGAAGATCTTGGTACGATTCCGGATGTTCTCGTATCTGTCGATCGAAATCCGCAGAAATCTCCGCCCCGAGGCGAAATAATTCCTCTTCGTATCCCTTCGGCAAATCCTCGGCATACATGACGCGTTCGCATTCCTGAAAGGATTGAACTTCCGAAACAGTCGGAGTCGGATCTCCCGTGAAATCCGCGACTTGTATGAATCGGAGGGGATCATCCGAAGCGTACATTTCGTTGTACCGATTGATTTCCCCTCGGATCTTGCGAACATGGCTTTGGATATCTTCCGGCAATGGCTCGGAATCGAGATGAGCTGTTCTCAAACGCTTGTTTTGGTAACGAGACCTTTCATTCGTTACGCCGCACATGGCATACCACTTGTTCGCCTGCATCGGATTTTCCGGCAGTCCCGATTCGCTCGTCTCGATGGAGACCTGCTGTTCCCCGCCGAAATCTCCGGCGACGATTTTCCGACAGACGCCGAGGAAAATGTACTTGCAGTTCATTTTGAATCGCTCCTTTCCGAGTATTTTCGCGAGAGAAGCAAGCTCTTCAAGCGTGAAGACCGTTTTTCCGTTGTACTCGAAACGGTCGAGCTGACTATCTCGCAGGATGATTCCGTCCGTTTGTCCGGGGCTTAGGTAATTCGAGTAGTACACCTTTCCGCCGTATTCGACGACCCGCTTCACTTTCGTTCAGAGGTTGAAGAAATGTACGGAAGAAAAAGACGTATCGGCGAGTTTGAACTCTCCGGTTTTTACATAAAATTTAATATTTCGCATAATTTAAAAATTGAAAGAATATAAAAAGCGTTCCAAATTTAGAACGCTGAAACATGTGTCGTCATTCGGTCATCGGCGGAATTTCCGCAGGGATATCGTATGATTTGTCCCGAATGATGCCCTGTCTGACGACGCGACAAAAAATACCCCATGTCGGGGCGATGGATCGGATATCGGATTCGGGATCTCCCGAAAAAGCATCGGATATTCTACATAGGCAGGGAGGGTAAGAAGCTACATGAATATATATGTCTTCGAGTCGAAAAACGGTTTCCGGAAAAAGCGACTTTTTTCATTTTTCTTGAAAACTTCGGCTTCGGGATTACCCTCTTACACGCAAAGAAAAACAGAAGAGCGTTCTCCCATATCCTGACACCTTCCCCATGCACATCGGCATTCCATCCCCGCAAGAACGCTTCCATCCGATCCTCCGGAGCCTGATCGAGGACGGGAAACCCTTGTCCGGACTCACGAAAGACGAATTTGCGATATTCCTCTCGGACACTTTTTGGGATTCGTGCATCCGTCGGGTGCTCTACGGGGAGATGAAGTGGGATATCGGGACGTTTCTCAAGAACGGCTACTACCTCGACGGGACTCCCGGAGAACGAGACTCTATCGACCGAGGTGGTGTGGATATCGCGTCGGAAGGGGAGTGAAGCGATCCGCAAACCGATGACGAAGAAGGGGATGGCGACCAAGATGGAGACACGCAGGAGGAGTCGTGATCGAAATCGCCCGTTCAGGACGACCTCATACGTATCTTGCGTGGAGAGCCGTTCGTACTGGCGGACGGGACGGTCGTCTCACAAGAACTCTTTCCGAGTCTTTCGGAGCGAATACGAAACATTCTCGTCGCGAACAATTCGGGCTTGATACGACACGCCATCAAGCGTTTCTCTGGAATCTTCGAGTATTCCGAGGAGGTGGTCGAAGGATGAATCATGGGATTTCTCCAAGCCCTCTCGAAGTACGATCCCGACTCCTGCAAGACGGGACTCTCGAACTACGCCTACTGGAGCATCCGCAAGGGGGCGAAGATAGCCCTCTCGGAAGAACGCGCGGGAGATGCGGGAGGCGAAAACCAAGCGATCCTCGGCCTCATCCGTACCGTCCTCGACGACTGGGAAGACGACACGGGGGAGTGGCATCTCTCCGACCAAGCGAAAGAACTGGTGGAGCGTATCAAGAAGCGGCTCGAAAGCCGCGTACAGGCGTCCGATGACCGTCCCCATTCCAAATCCTTCTTGGCAAAACTCATCGAAGGAGAGGCCCTTCCGCT
Organism: Patescibacteria group bacterium UBA2023; assembly: GCA_002335145.1. Classification (GTDB taxonomy): domain Bacteria; phylum Patescibacteriota; class Gracilibacteria; order BD1-5; family UBA2023; genus UBA2023. Next base: position 51,552 of record DDBV01000024.1, on the reverse strand, counting down.
CGCTCACTGTACCGAGGAACACGCCCTCGTCACCCTCATGCTCTCCCCGGAGACGATTTCGGACGAGGCTCTCTCGGAAATCCTCCCGAAGTACGGGGCGTTGTTCGGGACTCTTTCGAGTGGTTTCAGTAAAACGATCCGAACCTGAAATGGTCTGTGAGAAGCCTTTCCGACACTCAAGGACGTCGGGGTGAAATCTTTCCGGAAACGCTTCACGCTTTTTCTTCGTTCGCTCGGGGAAAACGAAACGGTCTTGGAACACCGACTGATCTCCCTCCTGTCTTTTCTCATCGACCGCGTATCGGCGGGAGGGGAGGGAGTCATGTCCGACCAGGAGAACACCGACGAAAAACTCTGACAGGATGCCTATACCGCCATCCTTGATCGTGAAATCCGTCCGGAGAGAGAAGGGGAACTCGGATTCGTCATGAAGACCCATAAGAAACTCGGTCTTTCGATCCTTGAAAAAATCATGGCCGTGGCATTCAGCGATTCGTACATGACGATCGGCGAATTCCGACAACTGCTTCGCGAATACGAACGGACGAATGAGGTATCGGGAGTCGAAGACCGCTTCAATATCGACTACCTCTCCTTTTTCGATTTCAAGAACAAGTCCGAACCGAATTGGTACGAAGCCCACGACTCGGAAACGCTCGACGCGATGAACCAACAGATGCTCGCGGAGCAGATTCTCGGGGTCAGTACGGCCTATGTCTCGAAGCACTTCAAGGCGTTCAAGGAGCGGTTCGACGAATGCTATAAAAAGACGGGGTACGAGTACCGAGCCCATCCCGTCCCTTCGAGATCCAAGCACACGAGGGAGGACAACAAGAAAGAATGGAAACGGGAACAGTGGGAGGCCGAGCGAAAGAAACAAGAAAACACAGGACACGAATAATTCGCAAGGAAGGCAATAAAATTAGGGGGCATATTCCTAACCCCCATTTTTATGATTACGGTCAATCGAAACTATGATCGGGCAAATCTCATCATCGAGCTTGAAAACTTTTTTAAGAAGAACGACAAGAAATTCGTAGACGCGGGAAAATTCTTCGCCTTCGGGGTCTTCGAACCGGTCGGAAGATTTAATATGCTTCTTCCGGACAAGGCGAGATTATCGATCCTCGTAGATACTTCGGCGAAGATCCACGCTTTTCTCTACTCGTCTCGGAATACGAGCGAAGATACCGTCATTCTTGTTCGGAGAGTGTTTTGTTTTCCGGATATTCGACGATTCGTCTCCGATCTCGACGAACTTCTGCGGGCTCGAAAGATCATCAAAAATTACACGGACGACCTTTTCCTCCAGTAGTTTCGAGACAAGAAAAAGGGGCTATCGAAAGATAGTCCTTTTATTTGGGGCGTATCGACTAAATCATTGAGATTTTATGGGAAGCGTGGTATACTGGAAGGGATTAAACCCCGTCTATGGTACTTGACGCCTTTTCCATCGATCACGATACAATCCCAGTCCGGCCACAAACGATGCTGAAGCCGGCCATTGTTCGACCTTCCGATATTGTTCCTCCCGTTGAGATTTTACCCGTTGGTAAGGCAGGGGAGGTGGTTGTCCGAGTGAAAGGGGCAGTAAACGGGCTCGTGAACGTCTCCTCCGTCTCTGAAACGAATGACGGACAGGATGACAAATTTAATCCCGAGAAGACGAAACAGCTCATAACCGAGAATTACCACGGCGAGGAGACTCTTTTGATGGGGAGAAGCAGGCCGTTTGATAACCTCGGAACCAAAATCATCTCCGAGACAGGGAACCGTGGTTTTATTGTAGTCCCGACCGCTTCTTGAAACATTATTTGGTTTGGTGAAAAGGGTCAAGAGTATATGAATCTTCGTAAGGAAATGGGGAGACTCACTCCTGTTCGGAAGTGGTGGGTAACGCAGGCTCCGTGAATGCGAATTATTACGAATGAAAACGGAACATTCTCCTTTCAAGTGCTAAAAGATACAAAGAATATTCCCGCGAAAACGTATAACGATGATTCCGCTATTTTTGATCTTTGAGTGTGTGCATTTTTTATTGAGTAGATCTTTCGGGTTTCTTTAATAGCTTAATAAGTTCTTCCGTAATAGGATTGGTAGGTGCGGATGAGTAGTGTAGTTCAACTTTTCCCAAAAATTCCGTAAGAGCGTTGGGGTTTTCGAGCTTTTGGGAAAGAGCATCAAGATATCCTACCGACAAAGGGATCGCCTCTTTCTCAAAAACTTCCCGCACCTCGTTGGTTTTTTCTTCAAGGAGGGTAAGGCGATAGGTGAGGACAGTAGACGCTCCTTTTTTTAGTTCGCTGAGATTCGCTTGAACGAATTTTTCATTCTTCGAGAAATCCTTCAAACATAGGTCTATGGCGAGACCTGCTTTGTCTTTTATCGATCCTTCCCCGTTGAGTTCGGTTAGTATTTTGGTGGCGAAAGTGTCGGCGACGACCGTTGCGGATGCAAGTTGTCCCAATGTCTCCGAGGTCGTTTTTCTTGCTTGTTCTTCGGCGGCCTCAGCCCCCTTTGAGGCGGTTCCCCGAACCGTATTGAGATCATCGGAACGTCCGAACGCTTCTTTTCAGAGTTTCCGTACCGTGGCGGCGTTCGGGAGCTTGTCTTCGGGAATCGGATTCAGGCGTTTGGCTTGTTCCGACAGGGCTTGGGCTTTTTGCACGACGGGTTGAAGACCTTCGGAGATCTTGGCGATGGTTTCGGGATCGACTCATGCACGAGCGAGGAGGGCTTGGATCGACCGCATGGCGGGAATAAGGCCGAGGGGTCATAACTCGACCGACACGAAAAGAACGGCCGCGATGTACGAACAGATGTAGGCTCGGTCGGCAGATCCGTCTATGCTCTTTGAAATGGCATCGAGGACGGCGGGGGAGTCATTCCAGAGCACCTGTCCGAGCGAAGCGATGTTTCCGGCGATCTTGTCCGGTACGAATGCGAGATCGACTCACGACTGGACGACCTCAAGGGCTCCGTCTATTCCTCCTGCGGCTACGGCGGTGGGGAAGCGGGATATTTCAAAGGCGATCCCTTCGATTGTTCCTTCGGGCTTTTTTCCATCCGGTCAGACAATGGCGTTTCTCGCGATCCGTTCATACGGAGCGTCTTCCGGTCAGATTTTGTGGAGCATTCCACTCGTCCCATCCCGAAGCAGTGCGATAGCTTCCTGCGTGCTGAAAGAGGCCGAATATCGCACGACATTGATGACGTCTCACGGAGCATCGAGCAGATTGGGTTTCGTTCCGGAGTAGTTGGAATCTCCGAGATAATCCGCGAGGTCTATGACGCGACGGAGTGATTCCCCATCCTGTAATCCGATAGGCGGAGCATCCGCATCCTGAGATAACCCGAGACGGAGATTCATGAACAGTTCGGTCATGCGTCCATGATTTCACGGCATGGCTTCGTACTTGGCGATTGTTCGGTCGAGGCTCCGAGTCGTCTCTTTCACCCACTCGCCGGATACGAGCTTTTCTCTCTTCTCCTCGTGAATCTTGCCGTGAGGATCGGAATATTCGGGAAGGACGGCCTGTACCTTTTTTACGAGGTCGGTACGGGACGGATGTCCGTCAAAGGCGAGGTTCCCGCTTCTAACCGTGGCATGAAAATCGTTCGCGTTCGACGAGACGAAATCCCCGAACGAGTGGAAGTTCGAGGTAAACGGATTTTGAGCGAGAATATCCGCGAGAGCGACCGCCTTCTTTTCGGTTTCGGCTTTTTCTTTTGCGACTAAAGATTCCCCGATGGTCTTTCCGACTGTTTTTCCCGCCTCGGCCGCCTGATGGTTTGGATCTACCGCATCGGCCACAATACTCGGTACGGCGGCATCCGTGAAAAAATCATCGAGCTTCGAGTAGGCGAGAAACGATTTCGGACGATCCGGCTTCCCTGCGAGCTCTATGGGCGAGAGCCATACGCCGTCCGTGGCACTCTCGACATACCATTTTCCCGTTCGGAGGCACTGTCCGGCCTCACGAGTGTCGAGGATATCCCGCAGGACACTCATGAGCTCCGCTCGGGAACTTATCTCTTTCGCGGCTTGGTATTCTTGGGCGAATTTGAAAACGTCGGGGGTCTGGGTTCCTTGAAATCCCTCTTTCGGCCGTAGCGAGGCGGAGCCGTCTTCGGGAGGTGATCTCTTGAAGGAATCGAGAGACATGGAAAAAGAAAAATGCTCCCGAAAATGGTAGCATTGTTTCTTCACGTTCGCAAGGGCTTTTTCCCTTTTCTACGGCCGTTACACGGGCATATTCTCAATCCGTTCTTGGAGGTCTTCCAGACGGTTTTGCGTATAGATCGACGTGGTATTGATATCCGAGTGTCCCATGATCTGTGCGAGTCCGACCAAATCTCACGGATTGGATGCGAGATAGGCATATGCGAACGTATGGCGGAGACGGTGGGGGTGGACGGGAACCGATGACAATTCCGAGTATTTCTCGCATATCTTCGTAACCGTGATATCCATCATGGGTCAATTCCTTCAAGGAAAAAGAAATGGGACGGTTTCGGATCCGGCGGGCTTCTGTTTCCTTCGGGACTGGTACTCTGTCAGAATCTCTCGAAGGTGCGATACGAGCGGTACTTTCCGGGTCTTTCCTCCCTTTGAATGGGCGATGAGGACGTGGCCGCTCCGCTGGGCGATATGTACTTGGTCGTCCCTCAGACGAACGACTTCTCCGACTCTCAATCCTGCATAGAGCATGAGGCCGATGACGGCCTTGTCCCGGATATTGTCGCGTATCTCCACCTCCTTCATGAATCGTCTCGCTTCTTGGTGGGTGAGTCATTTCGGCGAGAGGCTTTGCGACGGGAGGGATTTGACCCCATGGACGGGATTTTTCTTGATGTATTCGAGTTCGACGGCCACCTCGAAAAAGAGCCGGAGCGAGGCGAGCTTGCGATTGATCGTGGCGACAGCTCTTCCGAGTCGTTTCAGGGATTCCCGAAAATCGATGATGTCCTGTCGTATGATCCGTCCGAACGTAAAACGCTCCCCGTATTCTCCTTCGTACCACCGCACGAACTCGCGTATATCGAGAAACAGGGCTTTTTTCGTGTGATCCGAGTAGTCCCGCTCCATGAGTGTCTTGAGGGTCTCCATGACCTCCGGAGAGGCTTTCTCGTCGTTTTCCGATATGATTTCCGGAAGTTTGGGATAGCAGTTATTATCCATAATTTTTATGATAGGATATTTCATGGTAAATTTATTAAAAAGTATGACTGGTAAGCCATTACTGGCTGGTAATAATCCGTATTATCCATAATCAATTTTATTTCCCCTCTTCGAGAACATCCCGATTCTTCCGAATTTAAAGCCAAAACCAAAGCAAATACCAATACCGACAAACAACAAAAAACCCGTCGAAGGTCGGCGGGTGGGTAGGTGGAGGTGACAGGGGAGAGTAGATGACTACTTCGATTCGTACAGCTCTCCGAAGTGGAGTCGGGCGGCTTCATCGCATCCGAGTAGAAATGCCGAACCCTTCGGAGATCACGGCTTTTTAACGACGAGGGGGAAATTCCGTCCGGAGAGGTTCTTGATAAATATCCAGTCCGAGAACCAGAAATCGTAGTACGAATCCTTCGTCATGTCGATATGTCGGCGCATCTCGTGGATATCCCCCCGAAAACACGTCGTCTCGTCTCGGTACTTGTGGGCTTGGGCGTTGAATTTCAGGATCATCGCCTCGAAAGACTCGGCATCTTGAACTTCTCTCAAGAGCTCGAACGCGATGTCCCCGTATCCTTCGGGGTACATGTCTCCGTTGAATTCCATCGAACGCAGGAAGTATCACGGCAGGAGGAGGAAAAAAGTTCAGCGAGTCATGGGTGGTTGATGAGGGATTTACGAGATTTCTCCGATCAGGACTGTCGTGAGACCGGCATGGAGGATTAAATACGGTCGAGCCGAGTGGGAGAGGATGAATCTTCCTCCCGCTTCGTAGTCGATTCTCGATTTCAAGAATCCGCGAGCCTGTTCCTCTATGTTTTTCGATACGGTACGGATGAGTTTCAGTTTCTTTTGACGATCCTCGAATTCATCCGTATCCGGAACGGTTTTCGTCCACTCCTTCCATGTTTTGTCGTAGAGCTCGTTCAGTTCGGCGATGAGCCGGAGCGTGGATTTCTTCATGGCCATGGTTTAGCGATAAAGAAGATCGAGTTCGGAGAACTTTTTCGGCTCGAGCCCACGATCTCGTTCAATCCCGAGTCCGAACCTTCCTCGGAACGATTCGAGCTCTTCAAGAGCGAAACTTCCCCATTCGTCGTTCCAGTCTCAGAAGATGGAGACGTACCCGAAAAAAATCCCTTCGGCCTCGTCGAATTCCGTGGCGTACCACGTTCCGGCTCCGGTGGGATTGAAGAACTTACAGATGACGACCGGATCTTCCACCTCGGACTGGTTTCCGATTTTTCGGAATCGTTCGAGGATTTCCTTCGTGAGAAGTTTCATAGGGCGACGGGAAATGGGTATAAAACAAGCGTGAGGCACGATCTGGTTTTTTTTATCCCGTCTCATGCCCCTTGACTCGTAGCTTGTACACGCGAGTCTCCTTCAAGACCGACGTGGCGTGGAAGAAAACTCGGAACTACCCGAGTAATCTCTTCCGTAAGCCAAATTCTTATTTTATAACTGATTGCGGGATCTCAAACTTTTTTTTGGAGGGCCTGATTGAAGGGGTTTTGTCGTGTTGGTGAAAATAACCCCAAGAGACCTCAAAATAACAATCTCATTGTCTAAAAGAAAAATCCGAGTAGCCTCTTTGTAAGGAATTAATCTGTTAGAGATTATGGTGGAAATTAAGGATTTTTTCAGGGACTTCTTGCGAGGCTATATTGCCTGAAAAGATCGGGATTCTTACGAAAGAAACATTGCCCTTGTTGTATGGAATGTCTTTGACGAGGCCTTAACGGCAACAACGGCCGTTGCGCGAAACAGGCTGATAGGGGAGGAGGTTACCAAACTGTTGGATTCAGAAACAAAAAATCAGCCCCTCATCTTCGATGAGAACGAATTAACTGTAGCAAGTGCGAATCAAAATCAGGATGTGGATCATGTTGGCCTGAAAATAAAGACACTGACATTGTGATCGTTTCGTTGATCACACACCCCCTTTAAAATTGATTTTTCAAAGGAGGTAACGCTCCTCTATTGAGAAAATGGGACCGGAAAAACTACTATAATGGAAGCACTGGAGACAGGACTGACAGGTAGTATTTTTTTATCGAAAGAACGTGGATTTGATATGTCTGAGTATTGTAGCAATGACATTACTGGAGATTTCGAAATGCCCATTCTTGAGAGTTATGATGGCAGTGTCATACTTCCAGAGGGGAGTCGTGAATTCAATTTCATAGAACGAGCAAGGATCGATCGGTTTGCTACTATCAGCGTAGATGGTGGGAAAACAAATAAGGATCGAGAAATGCTTGCGGGACTTTTTTGAGTTGACCATGTACGCAGATTTGTGACAGCCTTCTGAAATGACATATCCTCTCAGCTACTTGCTGGAAACGAGTTTGGCGATTCCGACAAGCAACTACTAAAAAACCTTGAAGAAACTGAACGGGAACTTATTCCTCTAAAAGAAAGAGTTTGAGACTTAAGTCCCGAACAAGTTTTACAGAAACTCCCCAGTGATACAAAGCTGTTTGGGGAAATTGAAACGGAGGAAGCAAAACTTCATGATAAAAACGGTGAGATTCGACAAAAGCTCAACGCAGAACGAAGACAACACTCTTTTTTTGATACCGTAAAGGCCGTGGACTTGAGGTATGCTGGGCTTTGTGCTACTGCACTTGTTTTGGCTTGGCTCATTCCACTCGAATGGATGCGATATAGTGTTTTTGCGCTTGGAATATTCGCGGGGGCCATTTACATAATCTACCATCATAAAAAACTGAAACAGTGCCATGACTTGTCACAAGAAAGGGATGTTGAGCGTCTACAAAAAGAGCAACGTGAGAGTGAGGATAACTTGAAAAAGACTCAAGAACAAAAGAGAGTGCTCAAAATTCTTATAGAGAATGAGCAAAAGTATGTAGATTATAATAAACGATTTGATCCGGAAAGATTTGCAGAATTAAAAGAGAGAAGATCGTCTACGGATAGAAAGAAAGAGAAGATCGACGGTTACATTGGTGCATATAAAGATTTCCGAAATCAACTAGAGCGGACCCAAGAGAAGCAAATCGAATCCCTAACAAGAGGGCTCACCGAGGATATTGTCGAAATATACAATGCAATTCAGTTTCGGGAAAAACATAAAATCAAATCGATTTCCTTTCCAAATCAAAACAATTCACGAATTCAGATCGAATATATTGTTCAACCGGGAAGAAGTATCTGTGCATCCAAAAACATGAGCGATGGAACACTTCGTATCTTGGCGTTCGCAATTCTTATGGCCAAGGTCAGAAGCCTTCACTGAACATGCGTAATCATTGATGATATCACTGGCGCAATCGACTCAAACCATAGATCTGTATTGGCTGACTTTTTAGTAAAAGAATCTTCCCAGAAACAAATTATTATATCGACACACTCTGAATCTTTTCGAAACGAAGTGCAGGCAAGTATATCATCATACGGAAAAAAGAAATGCAAGGCATATACGCTTATTTGCCATGAAGATAGCGGTATTCAGGTGGAACATCAAGATTACGCTGGTCTTATAGAAAAGGCTAAATTTTGTTGCTGAAAATCGGAGTATCGAGATGCTGGAAAATATATTCGCGAATGTCTCGATATGTTGCTCCACAAAGCTTGGAAAAAGGCCGGAGTAACTCTCAGTTTTTCTCTCCGGAATAATGAAATCAATCTATACGCCATCTTCAACGCGGTTAAAACAGCAGCAGAGAATGGTGTCCTGTTTTCTGGCGATTGTGACACCAATATCGCCGACTGTCTAAGTAAATTTGGGCCATTGGCATCTTGGCAACAAATGAACAAATCAAATCACTATAATGATCCAGTAGATGATCCCGACCCATCTCGCACACTGGAGCAGATAAGCGCACTGGAGAAGTTTCAAGAAGTGTTTTCCCCAAGGAAAACTCTTTTGGTCGCAAATAGTGTCGAATCCGTATAGTAGTCATAATTTACTTCTTCAGAAAATTCAGTGACCATGTTTGATGATATATGAAATACGACCGTGGGAGGTTGATATGTATACCAGTGGTGGCTTTCGATTTTTATCTATGTGGTAACCGTAAGACATTTCTCAAAAACTCTACCATACCACTCCGAGCTCAACAAGAAGGTTTTCGCATTGAGAGATCACCTAGAAAAATATATAGGAACAGTAGATGATCGATGCGATATTTATCTCGAAGGGAAGCGGACTCTTTTTGAAGACATTAATGTATTATCCGGCGATTCGACGTGTGTGGGCTATTGATTTATTCAGTCAAAAACTGCTCGTATCTCAGAGGATTGAAAAAAACGCTGAGTTCAAGTTACAGCTATCCGTGAGGTATTCAAAAACTTCTATAATAACGAACATTATTCACCAAGTGGACACTGTTGTTTTGTAATTGCATCAAATACTATTTTAAATAAAACAACAACAGAGTTAATTGAAAAAAATAGTTCAGACCTCAAGATTAAAGTGCTCGAATTGCTATTTTCAAAAAAGAAAAAACGATTGTGCTCTGGTCGTGATGTAAATCGTTTTATTTGAGCGATAGAGAAAAAAGACAGAGGTCTTATGGAAAAACTGAAGTGAAAAGGTGTTAATCAAACTGCGGACGAAATCCTGTGTGCATACGAACGTCTTTCGGATATTTTAAGTAAAACTTATATATTTGATGGAATATCTCCAAAGCATATGAAGGACTTTCTTATGCTCTCCAAGAGGTCTATGTTTTCTGATGATGAATTTCTTAAAAAAGCCTTTTATAAGGCGACACACCAATCTGTTAGACAGGGGAGACTCAACCGTAAGGAAGCTACGACTGAGGACTGGTTCTTGTATAAAAAATATGATGCTTTAAAAACTCAATTTTGAGGTCAGATTTCCAAGGATATAATACAAGGGGGATTCCTACTTCTCTAGTAAGTGTGTTTCGTCACGTCGCTTTAGCGTGCTACGGCTTAGAATTCTTTCTGGAACTGTAGCTCCATGATGATACGTCATGAAGTAGTGTTAAGTCATATCAATCCTAGTAGTATGGAGTACGCTACTCCATACAGCCTAATAAGCATTCTGCTCTCTCTTTTATCTGGGCGGAAGAACGTTTTTCCTAACGAATGCTTATTAGAGGAAATCCAAAGCTTTCCTGTTGTTGAAAGTCTCTCGGACGTTTCAACAACAGAAACTTGAAAGGAATGGTGGTAAAGCGACGTGGCGAAAGATACTTACCAGAGACAATGACGCGCTCCGAGACATTTCTGTTAAAATATGCCACTATTGAGGATTTATGGGGGCTACTTTTCCCTTCCGAGGAAGTTGATTTTCATCTCTTTCAAATTCAATTCTTGGCGTTTGGGAAAAATTATCGCATTGCTTGACGGTCAGTGACTAAGGGATCAGAAATAGCAAATAAGATAGGAAAGGAGAACCGTTACCACACCTATTATATCCCCAAAGCAAATCACTCTTATAGAATAATCAGGGAACCGTGTGTTACATTAAAAATTATTCAGAAGCGAATATTGAGTAACATACTCGAAGCAAGCTTACCCAACCGCCTAAAGGAATGCTGTACTGGGTTTCGAAAATGATTATCCACTGTGCACAATGCTTCTTTTCATGCAAATAAGAAGGTAATAGTAAAACTGGATATAGCCGACTTCTTTCCATCTATTTCACAAGCTCGTGTATATGGATTTTTTAAGAGAGTGCTATGAGCCAACCATGAAATAGCCTCATATCTTTCTTGATTTTGTACTTATGAGAACCAACTTCCACAAGGTGCCTCCACAAGTCCAATGATGGCAAATCTTATTGCGGCACGAATTGATGATCGAATTTTGTTTCTTGTGGAGAAATTGAATCGAAAAAATCACATGCTTCACTTAACGTACTCACGCTATGCGGATGACTTAACCTTTTCGTATAATGATGAAAATCTCAATCCTGATACGCTCATTTCCTATGCTGAGGAAATTATGGAGAGTGAGGGTTTTTTGATGAATCTTTCCAAAGTCCAGATTTTTACAAATAGCGAACAACAGCGCGTGACTGGTATAGTAGTAAATAATTCAGAGTTAAGTATTGGAAGGGGCGTATATCGAAAGTGGCGGGCGATTTTACACTCCATAAGAACCAAAGGGTGGGAAGCAGCTTTCCTTGTGTGGAATCGAAAACATAGAAAGAAAAAGGAGAAGGCTAGAGATATAGATCATTTTAAGCTGATTGTTCAAGGATATGCTAGTTATATTTCTATGGTAAATCGGGAAGGTAGTCATGCTCGTTATTTGCGAGACTTTTCTACTTTAAATTTCGCAGTTAACTTCCCCGCAACTCCTGATAATGGTAATTTGAATGACATAGCGGAAGTCTTATTTTAAGGAGTTTTTGGTATTTCCTGGTATTTATTCTCCACGTAGGAGTGTCCAGTAGATCCCCATCGCTAGAAATCAACCCCTCTAGCACCTCAAAGAGCTTTACCTGAAGCTCTTTTTTGTTGGTCACGGTGAGTTCGACTGTTGATATTTCCAGGAGCGTTTTCAGATCTGCCCGGAGGTCCTCTATCTTGGCTCTGGAAATACCATTACTGGCGAGTTCGACTGTTTCGAGAAGCATTTCCGGCAAACGATCCAAATACCGTTCCATTTCCGTGTCGCGCGACAGGTCCGATATACGGCTTTCGAGTGCCCGAAGATCGCTGTCCATGTCCTTGGTCGTCTCTTCGATCTCTTCTCGCGCGTATCCCATCTTGAGGGCTTCCCGGCGGTAGTTCTTCCGTTCCGATTCGATTTCTTCTTTCCGCTTCTCCAGGGCTCTGACTTGATTCGCTTTTGCCTCCTTGAAATCGCGCGTATTCGTGTCGAATTGCTTCTTGAGCGCTTCGGCGATACGCTCCACGGCAATGGATCGTCCAACGGTCTGTTTGGCAGTGCGAAATCTCCGGTCGAGCGACCCGATGGGGTCGTAACCGGTCTCCTCGTTGAAGACATAGGGCTTCCCGCTCTCCCGGTACAGTTCCATGCCCTTGTCCATGAGGAGCTTCCTCGCGAAGTAGTCCTCCGACATTCCTTGGAGAGCCTTTTTCTTCTTTGCCTTCGCGAGGCTCTTCTCCAAATGCTTGGCGAAGCCTCCCGGTTGCTGGTCGAAAAATTCCCGTCCCGCCGTCAGGAGTCCAAGCTTGCAGACGTAGTCGTCTATCGCGTCGGCGAAGGCATCGAGTCCTTCTTGCGGCATCATCTGTTCACCCGACCGCTTCGATTCCTCCACGTTCTTCCGGAAGAGTTCCGCCGTTTGAGAATTCTTCATATTCGTACCCTCTCTCGCTACCACTTGCGTCGCCGTCATGGTAATTTCTCCTTCGTAGGCCATGAGGAACTTCTGCGAGAAATCCGAAACCATCTTCACTACGATCTTGAGGAAGGCCTCGAGTATCTGACGCTCGGAGATGTGGATGAATATCTCTTCTCCCGACGCGTCCTTGAAACGTCCTTTGTACGAGGGGTAAATCTGCTTCACGACGTATTTCGAGAACGCATGTCCGCTTTCCGACCGGATTCTCGATTCGAGGAGGTGTCACTCCTGTTTCTCGCCGTACTGCGATATCGTTCGGCCGATGTACTTCTGCGTCTTGTCCCACAGTGCTCGGGATATGGGAGGATGTCATTCGACAAAATCGAGCTTCGGGAAATGTTTTCCCGTCGTTTTCTCCGTGTACTCGCCGATGTAGATAGGATTTCGGAAGAATCGGTCGGTCAGATGGCGATCCAGAATGCGAATGCCCGCGTTTTGCCGGAGATAACGGGAGATCACCTTGTGGTTCCATCCTTCCGTCTTCATCTCGAATGCTCGCCGTACGAACGGCATGAGCTCACTTTGCTTCAGTATTCGCCGATTCCCAATCTTCACGCTCTCAAGACCCTTCGGCGCGGCATAGGGGAATTGTCGGTCTTCGAGCTTCAGGAGGATTCCTCCCACAGATTTCCGCCTGGTATCGAGGCTGTCGTAGTAGCTCGCGGAAAGCGCCCGGTGGACTTCCTCCTTGTCCGTAGTCCGATCCCATGTCTTGATGCCGTCGTAGTCTAGGGAATAGATCTTGTCGATGAGGCGCTTTTTCTTGTTATCCCCGTAGAGACGATCCATGATTCCCTGCGAGTCCGTCGGGTTGCGTGAGAGGCGGGAGATATCTCGCGTGAGGATGATGCACGGGGTCTTGGAGCGGTCCACAGCCTCTAGTAGCTCACCCCACTTCTTGCGTCTCTTGTTCTCGAAGCCACTGTAGGTCTCGGCGAAGTACGTGATGCTCTCTTTCTCGAATCCGAGCCGCTTGATGATGCTCCCGATTCCGTCTTCCTGCTGGATGAGGGACTCGGCCTGCTCTTCCTTGGAGGTGGATCGTCTCAGGTATGCGAAGATGGGTGCTTTTGTTTCCATAGGTGTTTTGTTATGATTTGAATCGTTTCTCGAAGACATAGCGGACGTAGCTGACTTGCTCGTCCATCGTCGGAGGATTATGCCCGTACTCGAACGTGAACTCGCGTTCCGGTTCTTGCCTTCTTGCCATGCTATTCTTGGTCATCGTCCTCGAACAATCCCTCCACGAGCTCGTCGATGCTCGCGTCGAGGACGCGCATCATCTTCGCGAGCGTGCGGATGGTGGGGTTAGCGCTCCCACCGATCTCGATCTTCGCGACGGAGGCTGTGGTGATTCCAGCTTTCCGGGCGAGTGCCTCCTGAGAGAGTCCGGACTTCTTGCGGAGCTTCTGGATTCTACTTCATATCTTGGCGGTTTTAGCGTATTTCATGCGAAAAATGTTACTTCACTACTAATATCACATTACTTATTATATGCGCAATATCCTTATAAGTAAAAGAAAAACACAAGAATAAAAATTTGCTTTTTTCTTGGTTCTGGTAGAATGGGTGTGCCAGAATAATCGCTTTTTCGTTCGCCTTTGAACGTAATAAGGGGCAGTTTCATGCCTCCTACACCCCTTTGTTCAAAGGACGATCGTGATTATTCTGGCGAATATCACTGGAGCATGGACTGCCCCTTTGTTATTCGCCAGAATTTTCACATAAGCATCGTTTTGGCTACGGTTTTACCCATAGCCATTTTTTATATGAAGAAATCTTTTCTTCTCTTCGCGAGCGTCCTATCGCTCGCTCTCGTCGTCCCATCTGGGGTATATGCTGCTGTCTCTATCTCGGATCTCTCAGATGCTGATCAGGGCAAAACGGTCGATGTGAGCGGATACTTCGTGAATACGTTCTTGAGCGATGATTACGACTGCATGAGTGGTCGATGATGAAACAATCTCGCTTGGCGTGAACAAGAGCAATATTCCCGCTACACCGAGCTTCTCGGGCCGCGCAGTTGCATAAAGCCCAACTCACCCTTCGCGATCCTCTCCACCGACACGACGCTCGCCAGAAAACCACAGGAGTCCCAAATGGAGCAACACGATCGCCAAAGAACGTACTATGAGGGAAAAGGATATGAGAGTGTCGATAGCATAACCAAAACCTCTTCCGGAGATCTGCTTCTCTATATGAGTAAGGACTTCATGAAGAATGTCACCGCGTCTCCCGAGTATCAAGAGAAATGCCGAGAACTCGGTACGGCGGAATGAGGATGTGACCAGGATATCGATAGGGCCAACATAATTGCTCTCGAATCCGTTCTGGGTCTCGAATTCGTTGAATTACACGGAACCTATGTGCATATCAAGGGGGCGTTCCCTTACGAAAACGACTTCGCGAATAATGGCGGAAAACCTGTGGAAATGGATATGCAAATCCTCATCGTGGACTCTATCAAAATTCTCGATCAAGAAGCGGACGAGGAACGCATCCCGTTCAAGGACGGAGATACCACGACCTATATTCGCAGCATCACGAAGAGCGCGAACCTGCTTGCTCAGTACGACCTTATCGATCGCAAGCTCGCCAGTATCGAGAAATTGAAATCTACGACTCTCCCGAAATTGCTCGCATGGATGGATACGCTCGCGAAAGCCAAGAAGGTGTGTGTGGATCGCGTGAAAGCCAATATGGATACCTATGAAAACTGGATTCCTTATGTCGTCGCCAAGACCAACGCACTCACCAAGAGCGCGAGTGCGACCATCGACGCGAAGTATCTCCGTCTCGCCGGACCGAACGCCGCGATGCTCGCGAAGACCGATAGCCTATCGACCACGCTCTCGGACCTTTCTTCCTCCGATATACGCACGGCATACCCGGATCTCTCGGCCGTCTTCGACCGAGCGGACAAGAAAATTATGGGAGAGATAGCACGAGGCATGGACAAAGCGCTTTACCAGAAGTATCTCGACGACGCCTCCAATGCCGACCTCGGTACTTTGTTCACCGAGACGAAATGGGAAGTGATCGAGTCTATGTACGAATCCCGTCTTAAGGCAGAAGCCGCCAAGGGGTATGAGTCGAGCCGGTAGCCGCTGACAAGATAATTTCCTCATCATTTTTTATGCAGCAAGAAACGACCAATAATCCGAACCAGTCAGGATTCTCTTCTACCAATATGGCTCTCTCTGAGCCCGTGAGATTCCTCATCTTCCTCGTGAAGGATATCCCTATCCTCATCATGAAATCGCCGTTCAAGGCCTTCGGATTCCTCTTCTCTTTCGAGCGATTCTACCTCTGGGATCTCGCGAAGATTCTTCATTTCATCGTCCAGATTGCCGCGTTCGTCGTCATCATGAAGGCATCGCAGTACGAGATACTGTCCATGCCACTCAACCTACTCGGCATTCGGTCTCCGTTCGTGCTCTGGCTCGCGACATTCGTGCTTATCCGCGTAGCGTTCGAGTGCCTACTCGTACCACTCGCGATACACAACAAGCTCTCGCTTATCGCGGACGGATTCAAGAAGGACTCCGACGCGAAGAAGTAATCCGTCTTTATCTCTTACCATCATACCGTATGAATGCATACAGCCGCTATCTGGCACTTTGTTTCCTTAGTATCTCGCTGGCTTCCTGTTCGACTCCGGATGTCCAGACTCCAGAGAATGAAGTTTCTTCTGGATCTGCGATAGAGACGGGTACGGCGTCAATAGTCGAGAATCACGCAACTGTCGCACCCTCCGATAACACCCCATTGTCGTGAGATGTAGTAGTACCGGGGTGTGAATTCACCTACGAAAAAGGTATCCGCGCCTGGCGCGGGGGAGAGGTGGATGAAACCGAGAGTATCAAGAGACTTGATGGAAAAATCCGAAAATTCTCCCTCCAACTACCCGGAAACTGCGAAGAGCGAGGAGTCCTCACAGAGGGGCAATCTTCTTATCCGAAACAGACGACATTTTTCCTCCCATCCGGCCCAAAGGTAACCGTCCGAGATCTCCTAGATGCTCCGGTGATGGGAAGCGGACGAGGAACCGTCCTATCTGAAGGTTGGCTCGTAGCTAGTCCAGATGCTCCGATATTCTGACAGGGACAGGAAACGGAGAATGTCATTCCGCCGGAAATCGCACGAAATCCGAATGGATTGAACACTATGCTCTATACCTTCATAGGCTGGCCCACGGGCGTGAAGAAAGAAGGTAGGGATTGGGAGGTATACGAAGCCAGTAGACCTAAGAATGATATCGATTCAATTTTTCAAGAGTGGACGTGATACGGAATTATCGGGTATGCGGACTCGCTCCAATTTCGTGTGCAGGACGGACTGACGAAGCAAAATATCGTGCAGGCGGCGAACGAGCTACGGACGATTCTCGCGACTGTCGAAGAACTTCCGCCCGAGACACCGGCATCCCGTATGCCAGAAGGGTACCAAGCAAACTAGCGATAACTCGGAGATGACATGACTCCAAGAAATATTATCGAGAGCATCTGCGACACCCCGTCCGCCTCCCGATGTCGCGACACGGGAGGCTTGGCGATTTCTCGCGATCGGGTATACTTAGCCTCAAGTATACGCTCTTCTTCGGAATCCATGCCGACTAAACCCTACCGCACCTACGTCGTTGCTGGTATCAAAGATACGCTCCAGAACCTCGTCGAGACAGGATTTTATCTCTACTCTTATGAGATAGACCACCAAAGCCGGAAACCGCAGATCGATGAGACGGAGTGCTTGGCGGTGGGAGAGCCGAAACAACTCTCGGACGGGACGAAGGTTGTCGGTATCCAGTACGTCGGCCCGATTGCCGCGAGAGGATGGTTCGGTGCTCGGATACTGGGAGGGGAGGTGGAGATTACGAATTTCGATCCGGATAGGAAACTCGACCAACCGACGCAGTCCAAGCTCAAACGAGCCTTCAAGAACCAGCTCGTGAACTTCCATGCGAACGTGCGAGAGCGATGGGGAGAGGAGTGGCGGTTCGGATTCTTCTTCGTGGATCGTCCGAATCCCGTGAGCTCTCGGGCGTACCATATCCAGAAGGAGAATCATGTCATGTACTGGAATTTCGATGATGCCGGAAAACTCGTGCCGGAGCAGTCCTCGAAGGGGCGGTACTATATCTTCGCTCCCGGATATGCCTTCGATATGGAGACCGGGTACTTACTCAGGGATGGAAATGAAGTCCTTCAAAGTCCGTACGACGCCAAATTGAAGTCCGAGTTTCTTCGAACGCTCGCGAACGCCGGGGGATCCGTTCTGGAAAAAGAGTACTTCCTAAAACATTTCCAGCTTCAAGGTAAGGATGATAACGAAAAGAACAAGAAGCTTCGTTCGCTCGTCGAGAGCCTGATCGAACATGAATTCGGAAAGAAGCTTGGACTCAATGCCAAGACTGTTTCCGAAACAATTCTGGTCTGTCCTCCGAGACAGGGGTATCGTTTCGTAGGAAGATTCTCCGATCATCCCTAAACCTTCTCGTTTGCTTCGAGAAAGCTTCGAGAAAGCTTCGAGAAAACCCTTCAAAATCTCCTTCATTCAACTCCGAGTACCCACTTCAAACGAGGTGGGTTTTTCTTGTGCACAAGGGCTTCCGGTCGCTTCGACTTTCTCTGGAACGTACCTCCATCGGTCCCTTCGCTTTTTTCCGTAGGCTGTTCGCAGTCATCCGGACGACCAGCGCTCTTTAACATCCTCGGTACCGTGAAGCGAAGATCCACTCGCTCTCCGGTGCGAACCCGACCGGGACGGACTCATGATCTGTTCCCGCCGGATTTTTATACCTTCATCAAACGTCCATGAAAACAAAGCGTCTTTTTCTTATAACTTTCGCCCTTTCGGGATTCGTTCTCCTCATAAGTCTATTTGCTCTACTCGGATTTGTCGGATATCGACTCTCTACGGGAGTGATGGACGCACTTCCGCGGTACTTCGTCCAACCCCCCTCCGTCGCGGGTCAGCAAGGGCCGAACTTTCTCCACGATACCTTCATCGAACCCGTCTCGGATTTCTTCTCCCGCCAAGAATGGCTCAAGGAGAGTGGAAAGACCGGAGTCGCAGCCATGACATTCTCTGCCTTGATGTTTCCCTTGGTGCTTCTCAAGATCGGGCTCGAAGTACTTGTGAGATACTCGCAAGGACGAGTAAACCTCGCTCGTGTGGTCGGGTTCTTCTTCCGACTCGCATGGTTCATTGTCTTTGGGACGCTCCGCTTCATCGTGCGGTCTATCGTTCGCCTCCTCTTGTCCGCTTTTGGGCGGAAGGGGAGAGACGGAGCTGGACCGAGGACGCCCCTCGGACGCTTGCTCGTCACCTATATCGGGTTCCTGCGCCGGGCGATGGACCGTGAGTCATTCACGGAGATGCTCCGGGCACATCGCTTCCTCTTTCGATACTTCTTCGATCTCTCGGCGGTTCCCTTCGAAGGAAAAGCGCTCGTGGAGTTCCAGACTCCTCCAGACCAGCGGAGCATCCTCAAGGGTCTTAATTCGGCTGTATCCCGCGTCCTCGGCGAGAAGAACTATATCCGCGACCTCTCGATCCGCGATGACGTGGTGACATTCTCCGTCACTGAGAACGGTCTCTCCGGAGAGCAAGTCAAGGCTGGGCTTCTCGGGTGCGCGGAAGAACTTCGACGCGTCCTACCGGGGTACTCCAGGGATGGGTCAGACTTCGGAGAGATCCTCGTCGAGACACACAAGAACGATACCGTCGTACGGTTCGCGAAGAAGGCTCTCTGGCTCGTACGAGAGCCGGATCCTGCGACGCTCACCATCCCGAAGGGGCACGTACTCCTCGGATTCTATCCGGAAGTCCGGAAGGATCGGATCGTCGAGGTTCCGTACTCGGTTCCGACCGATGCGCTCCTGCATTCTTTCGTGGTGGGGACGACCCAGCACGGGAAGGACGTTCTCGTGAAGAATCTCGTCTTCTCGCTGTTGCGGCACGTATCCGAAGGCCGCCCGTACGAGCTTCACTTCTTCGACTCCAAGGAGTCCGACGGACAGTATCTCGACGGACTCGCTTCCTTCTGAGTTTTCCGTCACGCCGATCCCGAGAAGACCGTCGAGATCCTCGAAGAGCTCGATACCCGCATGGCCGAGCGCCACCGGATCATCGGGATCCACTCGAACCTCCGGGCGTACCGTGAGGCGTATCCAAATACCGATATGAAGGAGGTCTTCGTCATCGTGAACGAGCTTATGGACCTCGTGGTGTCCGCCGGCCGGGAAGAATCCGAGAAGCTCATCCGTGTCCTTACGAGCCTTCTATCGAAGGGGGCAGGGGCGGGATTCAAGCTCGTCTTCATGGCCCAGACTATGCGGAAGGATCTCGATCCCCGGTACGCCAAGATCTTCTCGAACATCACGACCAGATTCTCGGTGAAAATCACGAACCAGGAGGAGGCTGAGATCGCCGGGAGGGGACTTCCACGTGACGAGCTCATGCGACTCTTCTCGCTGCTCAAATATAACGCCGTGCATATCGATTCGGGGCGTATCCTCCGGGAGTTTCGCGCGTACCACCTCCCACAACGGACGCTTCGGGCGTGGATCGAGAAGACATTCGAGATCGAGTCCGTGACAGGAAACACGAAGATCGACGCGTACTGTGCCTACGCCCGCAAGCAAGGAAAACTCCTCCTACAGGAAGCTACCTCACCCCGCTTCGGACTTTCCCGCGACGAGTGGGACGAGCTTGTTCGGACACTTGAGTCCCAGAGTCAGATTGTTCGCGAGAACGGCAAGCCGCTTTACTTCAAACCTCACGCATAGCTTATGTTCAACCTAACTTCAAAACCATCTCGTATGAATACTTCGAAATGGCGCGGAGCCGATACAAAAACCCTCCGTTGTTTCGCCCAATGACCCCCGATTCCGGCACCTTTCCCGGCAGGGAATGAAGGAATAATATTCCAATTCGGAAGCCGATTCCCACCCTGCTGTGAAGCCTGCGAATCAAATCTTGTCCTTATCCCGCCCTAACCACTTCAAAATATGCGGAAAAACAACTTCACCCTATATCTGCTCGTAGAGCAAAACGGGACTTCGGAGGTACTCGATATATCCGAGCACGCTCGTATATTCCTTCCGCTCGATGAACTCGTGGAACTGTGACCTATTTCAAAAAAACAGGCCGACCTCTACCTGTTCCGCCATCCGGAGATCCAAACCCGCAAGCATGACAAGAAAAAACTCGTGCTTGCGGCGCCTTTTCTCTCCTACGTTCTTCGGAGTGTGAAGAGAAAAAAGCAAGGCAACAAAAAAGTTCGATAATTTTCTTTATTTTTCCATTATGAAAACAATTACTCAAGCAGATACTTCCGTTATTCGAAGTTCCCTTTCCAAATATTCCGGCGTACTGATCGAGAAAAGCCGACAACCGAACGACGGGATGCTCATTTCCCAAAACCTTCGGGTCTCGCTTTTCGGAAACCTCGTCACGTCCGATAAGCAATTAAGCAACCGGATTTTCTTCGCGTTACAGATAACTGACCAAGACCGGACCTATACCTATCTTTCGGGGAAATATTCTTTCGATGAGCCTGTCTACGCGGTTCAGGAGAAATTCCGAAACGGTGAGTATGGTGACTTGGTGGCAAATCTCGTACATGATGCCGAAGAGAATCCGGAAAGATTCTTTGTCGCATAGGTACCAAAACAGGATCCGTACGGATCCTGTTTTTTTAATATGTTCACACACAAGCATAGCATGAGGAATTATGCTGTATAAAAATAAAGATAAAAGCATAAGACATATATGTGCTACTAGTATAAGTTATTGAATTTTTATCTCAAATCGATACACTGACTGAAATCTCTTTTATCTAGACTCTTTCATGAAAACCCTTCTTATCGCGACTGTTTTGATTTCTTCATCGGCACTACTTGCATCGTGTGGAGCTAATGACGCACCCCTTACAGAATCTGAGCAAGCAGCACAGTACAATATGTCGACCGGCGCTTATCAGGAGACTAAAGAAGCTGCCGCCCGCATGAATATGACCGTCGAAGATCACATGAATATGACCGATGGTGACATGTCCCATGGTGCCGGAGGTGCTATGGATATGAGGGATGATTCCCACATGATCGAGGACGACTCTATGATGCGCTAATTTTACATGTCTTTCCTGGGACGACTTCTTACCTCTTTTGCGGTTATCTCAATAGCCACAGCCCCTTTCGCGCACGCGAATATGGCGCCTGATGCAATTGTGTCCACTCATGCGAATATTTCGCATGAGGCACATTCTGCGCACACGCAGACCACTGATGCAATAGATGCGTCCGATGATACACCTTCGTCTCACGAATGTTGCATCTCACCTACTTCAGAATCTTTATGGATCGGGGTTTCTGAACTCCCATTGCGTGAGGGGAAAGGCACTCTGATTGCGAACCCGTATCAATGGGAAGTATGGAAGAACCGAGTATTTGATAGCGCGGTTCGTGCTCCTCCCGATACAGACGTCATATCCTCCAGATCCCAGTATAGTGCGCTTGTAGGCATCGTCCGAAACAACCGGTAGTTTCGTTTTTTGTCTGATTCTCATTTGTCGAATGGCAGATGGGAATCGGATTTTTTTGATGTATTCGATGTTTTTTTGATTTCCTTCATTATGTTTTCATTCTCCAATGGGCGACTCATCTTCTTTGTGATAGCCCTCCTTACAATAATCCTCGTCGGAATAGGGTCGACTTGGATAACTTTCTCGGCCCCGTCCGATACGAATACTACGACACATTCCTCTTCATCTATGGTCTCGGAGAGTGTGACACAAAAAGTTTATGAGCACGCTTTCCCCGAACGCCTCTCAAAAAAAGACTTCTTCACGGGAGAATATCGCTCTAATGCGATCGCAACGGTCACAACGAGACGCGAAGGAGTTATTCGAGACGTGCTCGTGGATGTTGGGGATTCTGTACAGGCGGGACAAGTGCTCGCGACACTCTTAGCACCCGGCGTAGACAAGGAATCCGAAGCGAAAGTTCGCGAAATAGATACGACTATCAATGCGAAGTCTGCCATACTCCAAGAAACGCGTTCCCTCTCGGATGCGCGCATTGCCGAGCAAATGCAAAAGATTCGCGAGAAAGAAGCAACTCTCGGTCGCACGCGTGAGAACTACGCGATACGACTCCAGCAGATTGTCTCGCTGATCGAAGATACGGGCATTAATGAGGACCGTTCTCTCTCCCGTACTGCACAAGATACCGAAGTCGAGCGATCGAATCTCGCCGTACTCAAAAGTAATCTCGAACAGGCTCGGTTCGCACGGGATGCGAAACTTGCCGAACGTGATACGGATATTTCCCAACAGAAGAGACTTCTTGATAATGCACTGGATGAATCTCTGCGAACCATTACGCCATTTGTATATATCGGCAATCTCTCAGGACTTGATTATGATCACATTGATCCGGATACGGCACGCTATCTCGGAAACCGCAATACCGACATTCGAAATACATTCTTCAATCTCTGGGCATCGTATACGAAAGACCGACCATTCCTCGATCCTGACAGCTCCGCCGAGCGATTCATCGTGCTTACGCGGTCCCTCGTAGACGCCCTGAAAAATACCGTCACCTCTTCGTCGATTACATCGGGCGAAATTCAGTCCGCGGTCGCATCGGTCAATACCGAGATTGAAACAACTCTCACGATGCAAGACCGTTATCATGATGCAATCTCGGCGCGCGACAGCCTCGAAGCGACCGAATCCGAAAAGATTCGCAATATCGAAGTTGCGATCGAGAAACAACAAGCAGTAATAACACTGAAAGAACAAACCGAGTCAGCCTCCGCATCCGGAAGAGATAAGACCATAACAAACCTCAAGCTCGAACGGGAGAAACTCGAATCAGAAGAAACACTCCAACTTGAGAAACTCGAAGAGGAAATCAAAACACTCCGTTCCGGGCTCGAAACGCTTCGTGTCTCCGAAACAAAAAACATTGTCTCGCTCGAATCCGAGATTCGCATGGCTCGGGCGACACGCGATTCGGTGAGTGTGCAAGCGGAAGACCTCTCCATCGTTGCACCGTTCTCGGGTGTTATCTCTGCTCGCGGAGTCAACCCCGGAGATATGATCTCGCCGAGCATGGACGCATTCAAGCTCACGGATGTTGACACGACACTGCGTCGCATCTCGGGGAGTGAAGTATATTTCCTCGTGCCGGAACTCTTTCAATCCGATATCGAAGATGGGGCGATCGTACGCATGTATACTCCGAATAACCCTGCTACGTCGTGGACCGGATCAGTCTATCGTCGTTCGCAGGAAATCGATTCACAGACTCGGACGTTCTCTGCGCAGGCATCCATCAACACGCCCGTATCGCTCGCGCATGGTACGACCGTCCGCGTGGAACTCGAAACTCTCGAAAATCAATTTCGAATACCGAGCTCAGCCATTTACGAACGCGACGGACGTATCATTGTATATTACCAAAAAGATAATGGAAAACTTGGTGTACGAGATGTAAATCTCGTTTCCGAGGACTCCGAATTTTCGGTGGTCTCCGGCGATATCAACGAGACGCTTCCAGTTATTACTACTCCCATTTTCGTAAAATAAATTCCTATGATCGAAAAATTAACGGAATGGGCGATCCGGAATCCGCTTATCACGATCGTTGTATTCCTCTCGATTGCAGGAGCTTCGATCTTTGCAATCTACGAGACACCTATTGATGCTCTGCCAGACCTCTCCGAGAATCAGGTGATTGTTATGACACCATGGCCCGGGCAGACGCCCGCGAATGTGGAAAATCAAATTACCTACCCCATGAGCGTGGGGATGCAGGGACTCGCAGGGGTTCGCACAGTGCGAGCGATGAGTCAACTCGGACTCTCGATGGTGACGGTAATATTTGATGATTCGGTCGATGAATATTTTGCGCGCGACCGTGTAAATGAGCGACTTTCCACCATCTCTGCAGACTTACCGGACGGTGTAAAACCTGTAATTGGACCGGACGCGACAGGCCTCGGACAAATATTCATGTATACGCTCGATAGCGATGGTCGGATACTCACCGAGCTACGGAGTCTCCAAGATTTCACCATCAAACTTGCGCTCCAATCCGTCCCTGGTGTAGCGGAAGTGGCATCTATCGGAGGATATAAGCAGACCTACCAGGTCGTCATTGATCCTACTGCCCTAGAGAAATATGATATCTCTCTTCGCGAAGTAATGTCAGCCATTGCGAGCGCGAATAACGACGTGTCTGGGCGAGTCCTGGAATCGAACGGACAAGAGATCGCCATCGCATGAGACGGGTTTGTCGGTACGAAAGAGGATCTTGAAAACCTTTTTCTTCGGACGGTCGGAAGCGTCCCCGTTACCATTCGGGATATTGCGTCCGTGCAAATCGGTTCGGCATTTCGGCGAGGAATTCTGGCGGATGATACAGGAGAGCGCGTCGGCGGTATCGTCGTCATGCGTTATGGCGAGAACCCCCTTGCTGTAATCTCCGCGGTCAAGGCACGGATTACCGAGATTGAGAAAACACTTCCGGACGGTATTTCCATCAAGCCGTTCTACGATCGGACCGATCTCATCCGCGGTGCGGTAGACACACTCTCGGATATTCTCGTTTCAGAACTTGTCATTACGATACTCGTATTGATTGTTTTCTTGTGGCATTTCGGTGCATCGCTCGTCACGGCTATTACTCTCATTTCGGGGCTTGGTATTTCCTTTCTTCTCATGTGGATGTTCGGAATTCCCTCCAATATCATGTCTCTCGGAGGAGTAGCGGTCGCAGTCGGGACAATGGTGGATGCGGCAATCGTTGTTGTCGAGAATGTATACAATCGATTTCTGATATTTCGTCCGAAGTCTCTCTCGGAACGATTATCAGTCGTGATCACGTCAACAAGGGAAGTGGCAGGATCGCTCGTCTTCGCCATACTCATCATCATCTTGTCATTTGCGCCAATTCTTGCGCTACAGGGGCAAGAAGGAAAACTTTTTGCACCGCTCGCCTACACCAATGGATTTGCCATGTTCGGAGCGCTTTTCGCGGCACTCTTTCTTGCACCCATTCTTTGCCTGTTCTTCTTGCGCGGACGACTACGAACCGATCGCGAGATACTTACCGTTCGTCTCTTGCAGGCGATATATCGTCCGCTTCTTCTCGGAGCATTACGTTATCGAAAAACGGTTCTTGCTATATCAGTTATATCGCTTGCGGTCGGCGGATGGGTATTTACCCAGATCGGTTCCGAATTCATGCCGCCGCTCGATGAATGAAGTATTATGTACATGCCCATGACGGTGCCGGACGTGAGCGAGCGACGCGCCCGAGATCTTCTGATCGAGACGCATCGTATTATCATGCGAACACCCGAGGTGGAACAGGTTGTTGGCAAAGCATGACGCGCGGCGACCGCGACGGACCCTGCGCCACTCGCGATGTTTGAGTCTATTATTACACTCAAGCCCCGAAGCGAGTGGCGCCCCGGTATTACCAAAGACGATATTGTAAACGAGATGAATCGCGCCATCCGAATTGAGTGACTTTGGAACGGTTTTACCCAACCGATCATCGGTCGTATCGACATGCTTTCGACGGGGATACGAGCGCAGGTGGGAGTGAAGATTTACGGGGATGACCCTATGAAGCTCGAAACTCTCGCCATCGAGACCGAGAAACTTCTTGGCAATGTACCAGGCGGATTTGGTGTGACGGCGATCCGGACAGCAGGATTGCGATATCTCCATGCGGATATCGACGAGGAGACACTTCGGGATTATGGCGTACGCAAGGGGGATGTACTCGATGTCATAGCGATGGGCGTGGGCGGCATGACGGCGTCAACTACTGTACAATGACGCGAACGCTATGCGATAGAAATCCGTCTCAATCAGGACTACCGTGAGGATGTAGATACGATTCGTAATTTGTCTGTGCCATCCTCCGGATGAGCGATCCGGCTCGATCAGGTCGCAACCATCTCGATCGAGGAATGACCCTCTGTCATTAATAGCGAAAACGCTGTGATGCGTTCTGCAGTGCAGATGAACGTGCGAGGAATTGACCTTGCCACATTCGTGCAATGAGCGCGCGCATACTTGGATCAGCACCTCGATCTGCCGGCAGGATACCGTGTAGAGTGGACCGGTCAGTACGAGAATCAGATTCGTGCTCAGAAGACCCTCTCCGTCATTGTGCCAATTGTCGTGGTAGTGATTCTCTTTTTACTCTTTATTGCGTATCGCGATGCCGGACTGGTTGCGATCGTATCGCTTGCCATTCCGTTTGGGCTTATCGGGTGAGTTATCGCTCTTTACTGGTCGGGATTTAATTTCTCCGTTGCGGTATGGGTCGGATTTATCTCTCTTTTTGGGAATGCGGTAGAGACCGGCGTGGTGATGATTCTTTATCTTGAGAATGCCTTTCGAGAACAGTTTTGATTTAAAGGCGAGTCGAATATAGAAAAGATAAACGAAAAAAGAGAGATCTCTATTACTGTTGAGGGAATTCATGAAGCAGTCATGCACGGTGCTATGACTCGTCTGCGACCGGTTCTCATGACAGCCTTCACATCCATTCTCGGTCTCCTGCCAATGATATGGAGTATTGGGGTGGGTGCCGAGCTCCAGAAGCCACTTGCGATTGTTGTGGTCGGAGGGCTTGTTACGGCGATCTTGCTCACACTCTTTATTCTTCCAATCTTGTTCTCATATTTACGAGAAAGAAAAGTTTCATAGAGAATGAGGAAATTAAAAACCGCTCAATAGAGCGGTTTTGATTCGGAATGGTGGGTGAGGTGACCGAAACACACGTAGAATCATTCTTCTAGCCTCAATCTTATAAGCCTCAGGACGCAGTAGTATCGACACGAGATCAGCTCAGTATTTGTTGCGCTTTTTCCAAGCGTCGTTCTATTCTAGGCTTGACAACATCGCTCACTTTTCCTGAAATCCAAAGTATCGCATTTGTCATTTCGCCTGAGGTACAAGCACTCCGATTCGGGTACTTGGGATTTAAGAAAATGCAGTTTGCAATAATGCCCCAGGCACAGTAAAGAGCAACGGTGATTCATATTGCTGTCCTAAACCAAGGGAATCTCATAATTTAGGTATTCGATGAGCTTTCGGATTTATATCAGCAGCAGGGGCAGTAGGACATATCTCCTGAAGATGCATACTTTGCTTTGCAGTTGGAGCAGTTTGTTTCATTAGCTAAAGCAGGAGAAGCTTCTATTGAGCTAATGGTGGATCGGATAGGATGAGCCCCTTTCAATGAATCAGAGAAAATACCTTTCACTTCTTGAAAGGCTTTTTTCCTAGCAATGGCGACTTGTTCTGTGGTAAAAAATTGGTTGGCGGGAGCTGATCCTCCACATTTGGGACAAAAAACTGCTTCGTCCCGAGATTTCTCGGTCCAGTTTTGGGCAAACACCCTGAATTGGAACTTGCACTCCTCGATCGGACACTCTTTTTCGATAAAACCTTTTGTATCCTGACCCAAGGGAACGCTTACCTTGAGGCCATCGATACTTTTTGCAGCATCCTCTAGCCTTTTAGCCAATCCCGACAAACCTCTAGAGTTAATTCTCATAAAGTGAAAATTATTATACCCTCCAACACGAGTATTATAAAAAGATTCTGTAAATCAAAAATCACTTTTGCCGCATGAACAGTCTCCGGAAAAATATTCTCTATACATTACAAGAAGTCATGAACCATCAACAGGACTTATTCTTTGAAGTTGAGATTGGTGAGAGAAATAAAGATATTGGCACATAAAAGCGAAAGTCTTGTCCTCCAAAAAACATCTGCTACCATATTCCACAGTAGCCGTTATTCCGTCTCGGTGGCACTGGATTCTCTCCACTACTTCGAGAACCATCAAGACTCTCCCAAACTCCGGGAGGGTCTTGATGCGAAACCGAGAGTGGATCTCAACGAGTACGAACGAAAGTATCGTTCGCTTCAAGAAGCGAACGCGCAAAAGGAACTTCAAAGCGCCATCCGGGATATTCTCTCAACGAGGGAAGCTGGACAATGCCTCATCACCGGAAAGTGGTACGTGGAGAGTGATATGAACGGCGTGTGGCTCACTCCCATCGAACTCCGGGACAATCCGAACAGGCCGAGATCCTTCCTTGCCTACTCGGACCTCGACGATTTTCTCTCGAACGCCGCCGTCCCGGGCTCCATCATGCCGCACGTCGCATTGACTCATGCGAACGAAACGAGGGGTGCAAAACAATCCGGAGAAAGCATCGTATCCGCCCCGAGCGAGCCCAAGCGAAAGCCCTCTCCCTCCTCTCCGGAACTCGTCATGATCGAGCCCTCGACCCGAGAGAGTCTTCCGAAGATCCGGACCGAGCTCGAAGGGGCCGTCGCGAAGATCGAGCGGTCTTTCGCGATCCGATGAAGGGAAGAAGTCCTCCGGAATTGGTCGGAACTTCGGGGAGGTAATCCGTTCGTTTCGTACGAGCAATACGAGGCGTTCAAGCGGGATCCGGAGAACGTCACGCTCGACGTGGCACTCACCCGTTCCGCCGAACGAAATAAGCCGAAGGAAAAGATCCGGTCTGGCGAGGACACGAAAGCGGTCATTTCCCACCTCGACGGACTCGTATCCCGTTACGAGAAACTCCCCGGCAATCACGAGCGAACGAAGGAACTCTTTATGAATCTCCGGCTCGGACTCTCGCAGGATCTCTCCGCTCCATCCGTAGGAATCCAAGAAGGAGAGACGCTCCGGCGTGCGGTGGATCTTGTGGACTATCTCGCGGACCCGGACGGATATACGGGAGACAAGCCGAATCTCTGGGATATTCCCGGAGACGCACTCAATCTCGCCCGGTACGCGACGTCTTTCGGAATGCAGGAAGCAGTCGCCATCGTGCGGGACCACACTTCGTGAGTCCTTCACAAGCTCGGACCCGAAGACGCGCCGTACGAACGTCTCGCGAGGAATCTCCTCGTCGGACCGAACGGAGAGAAACCCGGAAACACGCCCGAAGAAGTCGCTTTCGAGGTGGCGAGACTCCCGACCGCCGTCGTCGCGGGAGGACTCGACGGAGCATTCGAAGTGATGCAGGGAGGAGTGGATCTCGCAACGGTTCCGGACAAGATCGCGGGGAATATCGCGTCGCTCGTGAGCGCGCTTCGGACGAATGCTCCCGCTGTCTGGCAGGCCATAGAACAGAGTATCGACTGATCTGCCGATCGGGCATACGTCGGCGCGTACATCGCGTCGGTACTTTTCACCTCCGTCGAATTCGGTCCTCCGGGAATCGCGAGCGGTCTCGCATCCATCCGAAGTCTTCTTCTCAAGCTCGGAGTCTCTCCAGAGACCATCCAACAAATCGCAAACGGACTCGCTCCCGTGGCCGAGAAAGCCAAAGAGCTCGCGGACCGAGCGAGGGCGATGAATCCGATCCCTGACGACAAACTTCCGAATATCGCCACCCTCCGCAAGCTCGGAAAGACCGCCTTCACCCGATCCGACGACACGAACACGGTACGAAACACCGCCGCGAAAGGCGCGGAAGCGGCCGAGGAGCAGACGAGAAAACAAGCATCGGAAACGCTCGGGAAACTCGGGTCTGACACGATGGTCGCGAACGTATTCGCAAAAGATGTGTTATCCAGTCTCGACAACGCAAAATCCGACAAAGAAAATGCTTCGTTCGCGCTCGATCTTTGCTTGCGAGAACTATCCAAAGATTCGAACTTTACTCGGGAACACCTCGAAGAACTCAAGCAAGGTGCATCGACTATCCTGACTTACCGGATAACGCTATTGCAGGAAAGGACTGAACAAGTGCGAGAAGTGCTTGAAAAAGAACTTTTGCCACTTACTCGAAGTTACCTATCGGCATATACTGGGCTACGAAAAAATCCAGATGCGCTTTTGGCATTCTGGAGAGAATACGACAAAAAAGCCCCATCTCTTAATTCAATTACAACTCAAGTGATGAATGGGTTTGGCAGGTAACTCTATTTACCGCTAAACAGATTCTTTGATAGGAATAGGGCGAAAATTCCAGAATCAAATTCCGGCGAGTTAATCGGGTACACTCAAGCGGAAAGTTCACTATCACCAATGCTGACTCGCAAAGCGAACCCTCCTTGTTCCTCTGGCACTATAC
This sequence comes from Patescibacteria group bacterium UBA2023, assembly GCA_002335145.1. Lineage (GTDB taxonomy): Bacteria > Patescibacteriota > Gracilibacteria > BD1-5 > UBA2023 > UBA2023. Next base: position 20,917 of record DDBV01000024.1, on the reverse strand, counting down.
CGAATCACTCCATCTGGGTCCTGATCCATCGCTTTGTTGGATCGGAGTTTTTCATTGACTCGCGTAGATTTAGGCGTTCTTCACCATTCGGGGTATACCAAAATACATTTCCGTCTCCTGACTGAACCACAATAAAACGCTTAATTCCCGTTTTTTTTTCTCATTCTGGGCCAAGTTCAAAAGTACGGATTGCTTGTTTTTCGATGGCATCCTTCATTTGCGGATGTTTCGCAATCATCATTGCACGAAAACTTGCAATAGCTCTTTCTCGGTCGATTCACTCCATTGCTTCGGCCGAAATAGTAGCCACCACTCCATTTGTTCCACGTTCAAAAGTAATACCGTCTCCACCCGCATTATTGAAGGGTTGTTCGACAACTGGTGGTGTTACGGATGGAGCGGAATATTCGGGTGATGGAAGTCCTTCGGCCATAGGAAAATGGAATTATTCGTGACAAGTGTATCACATTTCGTATAAAACCTCAACAAAAGAAAGAATCCATCAAAAAGAGAAAGGGTTAGAACCGGATCCTAACCCTTTCTCTGTTCTATGAAGCACTCTACCGTGAAGTAGTAGAAAACTTCATCTGTCTTACAAGTATGGTCGGGGTGACAGGACTCGAACCTGCGACCGCACGCACCCCATGCGTGCATTCTAAGCCAACTGAACTACACCCCGAAGCGGATAGAGGCTATCCGAAAACCAGGGAAAATCAAATCGAAATTACCGTTGGAGCGGGTGATTTTTCTGGTACTCGGAGGTGCTCCGGTTGTCTTATGGCGGAGGTGTTCCATGATTCTGGCTGTCTTTTCCTAGAAACAGAACAATACACACAGTTCTGGCACCAACCTCGTAAAGTTATTCGACCGAGAGAAAACCCCCGAACGAGTCGGGGGTATGCTTGCGAGAATGGTGCAACCGACAGGGGTCGAACCTGTGACCTCAGCCTTCGCAGGGCTGCGCTCTAATCCAACTGAGCTACGGCTGCAAACGTGCGGGCATTGTAGGGGAAACTTCCAAAAAGTAAAACGAAAATCATACGGATTTATCGTGCCCTCGGCATTCCGTAGAAATCGAGTCCGCTGCGGTCTACCATTGATTTCGTGAGATAGTTCTTTTTTTTGCCTTTCCGGAAGAATCCCCGTTCATCGATCACGCCCATTTCCACGAGCGTCTCGATGTTCTTCGTCTCGAGCTTGCGCTTGGGAAAATTCATCTTATTTTCGTAATAGCGCGTTCTACGCTTATAGCTCGTATTCTTGCGGACCTGGAGGTTTTCATTGCCGGTATAGGTCTTCGCGGCCGCCTTCTTGTTCTTTGCGAGTTTTCTCGCAGCTGCCTGCTTCTTGACGATACTTCCCTTGAGTCCGTGTTTGTTGGCCATTGCGTACGGTATTTATTCGGATGCGGACTATTGTATCGATTTTTTAAGATTGTAAAAAAACACGTCGATTGAAAAGACGTGTTTTGAGAGAAGGTGCATATGTCGCTTATGCACTTGCACAGTCCGGCGCGTATTTTTTCACGAACGAATGGACCGCTTCTCGTGCCTCTTCCACGGTATCATAGGCTACAACCTCCTGTTTCGGATTTGGCATTCCCAGAGCCATCCGGGAAACCTTCGTATCGCGCTTGTGGAGGATGAGAACGGGTTTCGTGGTGTTTGCGGCAATCTGGAGCTCGATCCCGACTCCGAGGGACGGGTGGGTGCATTCTGCAATGAACGCATCGCACGTAAGGACATTATGTGAATCGACCGCGTAGACGCTCTCGGCAGTCCCGTGGACGACACCAACGAAATCGAGAAGTTCGTATCGGTCTGCAAGCGAATCACGGAAGAGCTGCATGTCTTCAACAAAATCTTGGGCCGCGTGCGTGAGTCCATGGCCGATGTAGAGGAGTGGTTTCATCAAATGGTACCTGAAGAAATACCGAAATTCCGATCATTTTATCGATAGAATGATTTTGTCAATAGATTATTCCTGCCCTGTGACACCAAGTGTTACCCCCCCCTTTTTTTTACTTTTTCTAATAATCAAAAAGCCGGAATTCTCATCATCCGACTTTTTTGTATTCGATGGAGCGGGGGACGGGGTTCGAACCCGCACATCCGAGGGTTGAAGCCTCAGCACTCTCGCTCTTTTAAGTTACCCCCGCAAAAAAGAAGCGATGCGATTGTATAGGAAAACGCTCGAGAGTCAACGAAGGAGAGCTCTTATGTGATTGATTGCCCAAGAAGCCCTCGTATTGAGAACACTGGGTTTGAGTAAATAACTTTTGCGTGAAATAAAAACCACCCCCGGAAGTGGGAGTGGGAGTGGGAGTGGTTTTTGGTGAGGACTGATTACGCCTTGAGTTCGACAGTCGCTCCAGCCTCTTCGAGCTGAGCCTTCATCTTCTCGGCGTCAGCGCGCTCAACGTTCTCCTTGATGTTTCCACCAGCATCGACGAGAGCCTTCGCCTCTCCGAGTCCGAGACCCGTAAGCTCGCGGACGACCTTGATGACGGCGATCTTCGCGGATCCGGCGGAGGTCATGACAACATTGACGGTCGTCTTCTCATCCTCCTCGGCAGCAGCACCTCCGGCAGCACCCATGACAGCGACAGGAGCCGCAGCGGATACTCCGAACTTCTCTTCCATTGCCGAAACGAGGTCGGCGAGTTCTACGATCGTGAGCTTCTCAACGAGCTCCATGACCTTCTCAGCGTTTGCCGAGAGCGTCTTCTCATCTGCCATAAAAATGGTGATAATTGGGTAAACATGGTTTCGAGCGCGTGTAAGCATCTCGATAGGAGAGACGACCCGATGGTCCTCTCTCCGACGAGGTGACTAGGCGGTCTTCTCTTCTTCGATGGCGGGGGCTTCCTCAGCCGAAGTTTCTGCTTCGACGGCAGGAGTCTCGACAGGAGCCTCCTCCTGCTTCGGAGTTTCGGGAACCTTGGGCTCGTCCTTCTTTTCGGCGAGTGCTGCGAGTCCGGCAACATTGGCCGTACCAGTCTCTTCCATCTTGGTCTTGGCGGCGTCCATGAATCGAGCCAGGGCCGAGATCGGGGACTTCATGGATCCCATGAGCTTGGCGAGCAGAGTCTCGCGTGATGGGAGACTTGCGATCTTCTTGGTCTCCGTGGCATCGAGGAGGCGTCCTTCGAAGTAGGCTCCACAGAATGTGAGCTTCTCTTCCTTGGCAAAGTCCTTCTCCCCGGCAAACTTGTTTGCAAGTCCAATCGCAGCGATAGGATCCTGGGTCGAGACGAGTATCGTGACCTGTCCGGGGAGTGTGTCGGTATTGAGCTCGACACCGAGTGCCTGCTTGAATGCGATGCGGATGAGAGTCTTCTTCGCCATCACGAAGTGTCCTCCGACCGGGCGGAATGCGCGGCGCATGTTGGAAATTTCTTCCACCGTGAGCTTGTTGGTCGTAACGAATGCGACCGAAGTTGATACCTTGAGAAGCTCTACGAGCTTCGACAGGATCGCCTCCTTCTGAGATTTGCTGACTGCCATTGTGTCTTTTCGAAGAAAAATAAAATCACGAACCTGCGTCCGTGAACAGCGCGAAGCGCGAACGCTTCGTCATGGTGCTGTCTCGGGAGGGCTTATGGATGCCTCCTGTCATTGACGCTCGATCGAATCGAGAATGTGCGGCCGCAGTATATCGTGCCGGGACGGGAAGTCAAATCGAATCCTAGAAGATTCCTCAGATTGCCTTCTTCTTCGTGGATGCCACATCGAGTGCTCCGAGACCGAGAAACGCTCTCGTAGCACGGACAACTCGATCGAAGTAGACATCGTTCAACTCGGCTGGTGGCTGGAAGTATGTATCGAGGATTCCTAGTGTCGCGAGTTTCTGCTGGGAGGTCTCTGCTTCAGGCTCTCCGACCAGTCCAATGAACTCATCGAGCGATTCGACAATCACCTTCTTAACACTTGGTTCATAGGCTCAGCGGGACCATTTTCTCGAGAAGAACGTCCGGATTTTCCCCATACGTTTTCGCTTTTCTTTGAGAGATTCCTCGACTCATGCGTAGAGCGCATCGAATCCTCCTCAGAGCACTGGGAGGAGCGGTATTCCTTCTTCATCGTACTGTGGTTTATCGGGTCGGCGTTTATCGCCGAGGAAGCAGGAGAGCATTGAATACATGGGAGGCATGGTGGGCATGTGAGTGATAGAAGCTGATTACGACTTCTTTTTCGGCTCCGGTGTTCTGCCGAATACCGCCTCCAAGATTGCCGTCGGTTTCATGAGTGATATATCTCATCCTCTCGCTTCGGTTTTCATTGCAAACTCGGTGAGCCTTCTTTGTTCTTCTTCACCGAATCCGCGGGGAAATCGTGATTGGAGGGTATTATAGGTATCTTTCACTTCAGCCATTTTCGCCCGGAGCTTCTCGAATCTTGCGGGGTCTGCGAGCTGTCGCTGGAGCGTCCAGAGATCTCGCCGCATGGACTTCATCATCGAATCAACCTCCGATGAGAGCAAGATATTGTTTGTACCCGCCATTCCGCGAAACTCATTCACGATATAGGCGAACACGTCTGAGAGTTCCAGGAGATTCTTTCGCTCTGTCGGCGTGAGAATCGCATCGAGATCTACCCGTGACGTTTCGGCCTTCCGACTGTCGAGGAGCGCGTTCAGGCGCACACCCCTAGTATACTTCTCGACCGTTACTTCCAGGTACCGCATGGTATCGGCGAGCGTACTGGTCCAGGTCTCGCCCCACTGCCGCATCGCATCGGATTCATCGGTGCCGTGTCGGAACTTTGCCTGGTCGAATGCGAGGAGCGGTTTCCCGTCAGGTGCTCTTCGAATTTTCCCCGTATCGTCTCGGGCAACGGCTGCATAGAGGGTCGTTCGCATCTTCTTGAAGAAGTCCACCGCTTCCGCCATGGATTCCGGACTATCCGGCACGAACACGATCCGCCGACCTGTTCAAGACGGCGCGTTGAACCGCTGTGCGAGTTCATCGCGAATGGCCGCTACCGAACGAACCGCCTCGTTCGATGCTTTCTCAACCGCGGGCTGGTATCGCGCGGAGGATCTGAGTCGTTCCACCGTCTCGTTCACTCTCGCACGGAGCGCGTTTTCGAGCGCGTGAAATTCCTCGGGCGAGAGGGGGCGTCCCCCTCCCCCCCTGAGAATCTTATTGAGGTCGTCTGTGGAGAGGAGAAGATTGCCATCGGCACGAATATTATTGCCGCCGAGCAGCTCTCGCGATACGGTGAGGCCATTTTGCGAGAGCATTTCTCTCATGCGTCCCAGAGGCGTGCGACGCTGGAGTTCTTCTACGAGGTAGCGCGTTTGTCCCGGATCCGGCGCAGCACGACTCTTATCGAGCCACTCGAGAACGGTCTTTGCGGATACGGTTGTTCATCCGACCACAAGCGGCGGAGCATCCGATGGAAAACATTCATCGATTTGCCGGATTCCAAACGCTGCCGTGTTCAGGAGAAAATCCTGAAGCCGGGAAAGTCCAGCATTATTCACGAGACGCTCCGATGCACTGGTGATTTTCAGCGAGAGGACTTGTTCTGTCCTCTGGTCGATTTTCCCACGTTCTCGTAGGTCTGCCAGCGTTCGAGATACGCGAGAGAGATCGGGCGTTTCTCCGAGCAGTCCCGTAATGGCTTCGGCGTGATTCTCGAATACTCCGGATGCAATGGATCTCTCCAGAAATTGGCTCGTAAGTGCGGTGAGAAGCGAGTTTTTTCGACCGGTCGTGTAGATTTCTATTGACCCGATCACCTGCTCCAGAACTTCGTATGTTGCGCGGTCGAACGTTCATCCGCATGCGGCAATGAGCGAATCTACGGCCTCATGCGGAGCAACTCGGATATCTGTGAGATTGTTGCGGATCGACTGCAGTCTTTCATCGAGTCGGGCATTCGATCGGAAAAGATCTCTGACCGCCGAGGGGAGGAGAGAGTCACTGTTGGATGGAGGTGTCGAAGCAATCGCCGATTCTACTTTCGCTTCCGGAGATGTTGCTGGTTGTGCTCATTTGATCGTTATGCCACGTCTCCGGAATTCCGTGAGCGTCGCGGCTCCGATATTTCTCACGTCCGACTCCGCGACGATCCCTTCTTGCACCAGACGCTGGAGGATGCGGTTGATCTGGGCCGGACTGATGAGCGGTTCCCCATCGAGCGAGCGGATGATGCTGACGGACGTATCGACAACCGATGCTTTCGTACCGATGCCGCTGCGTACCGCCACGTAGAGTGCTCAGTCCGTGGCGGATTCCTCACTCATGCCCATCTCTCGATAGGCATGCAAAAGAATTTCGCGCACCTCCCGGACACTCTTCCTATTGTCGTTGGCGGCTTTGGCGAATCGGACGAGGGCTCACTCGTCCTGTTTTGCTATCTGCCCGAGTCTCATGCCTATCTCTTGCGTAGCGGCAGCATGTCAGAGGAGTCCTTCTCGGATGAGGGTATCGACTTGCTTGCCCGCGAGCGGAGATTCAGCGATGTTGTCGATGATTGCCGGGTTGTACCCCTTGCTTTCCAACAATGTCCGAAGTTCGCTTTTTCGTTCGTCCGGGAGGGTGTTTGTGAGGATCTGGCGCATGGTTCGGAGATCCGTCCAGTCGTTTTTGAGAATCCCTTTGCTCACGGCGTCATGCACGGCGAACGCAGCCTGGCGTTGAGTGGTCGTGAGCGATCAAACCATCGAAACAACCTTCTCGTACCACTTCTCGGGCGGAAGTGCTGAATTTTCCATGATGTTCGGGAGTCGCTCTTCGAGACTCGCGTGCCGAGAGTTTTGCGAAGCGCGTCATTCGGGGGGAGCTTCAGCTTCAGTGCTCGTTTTTCTTTCTCATCCGACCGTAGCTTCGGTCGTATTTGCCATATCGTCTACGGTTTTTCATGCGAGCTGTTCCTTCATCCATTTCTCGAACGCCTCGATCACGCGCTGCGTCATTGTGCCGATTCTCTCCGGCGTTATGCGCTTGCCGAATCGTCCGAGTTTCTCAATTGCCTCGGCGATCTTCGGGATCCGACTCACTCCCTGCATTCCAGCCGTAGTTCAGACGAGTCCGACAACTGCCAGCACGTTATCGAAAAGCCCTTTCTCTGCGCGGTATGACGCATCGACAACCCCCATTCGTTGAAGCCAAGAAGTCGTGGCGTCATATCGGGAGAAAACATCTTCCGTGTCGGTTACGAGACTGAGACCTGCCCCGAGGTAGGGGGTCGACTGACAGACACAGGCAATAATACATGCCATCGTTGCATCTTCCTCGATCACACGATCAGCCTCCGAAAGGAACTCTGTCCGATCATGCCCCGCTTCTTTCCAGGGACTCGGGTAGTTCTCGAGATCGAGCTTCTCGAGCGTGCCGTCAAAGTATGAGGCGTGCCGGTCGAGCGAGTTGTAGGCGGATGTGGCCGTACGACGAATGCTCGCCCAGGTTGAGTCGTTGCCGAGCAACCGGTCTTCCGCTTCGTTGAGACGTGAATCGAGTCGGGATTGGAAGTTCGATTTCTCCTGTCCGAAGCGTTCCCGGGCCTCCTCTCATCGTCAGTAGATGTCGCTTGCGCGCAGCGCGGTCACGTATTCCGCTTCGTGCATGCGGAGGTACCATTGAGCTTCTGGAAGAATCCTCTGCTCGAAATCTCAAAAGGCCGAGACAATATTGTCGTTCACGATCCACCGGTCGTTCCGGTCAATGCGGTTCGTACCATCTTCGCGCTCGACTACCCGTTTCGAGACGATATCGGGAATCTCCGAGACTTTTTCCGAGACCATGTTTCGAAGGTTGCTCCGGAGCAGGGCGACACGGTCTTCTGGCAGGGTCGAGCTCTGTGAACGCTGTAACGAGCGTTCTATCCGGTCTTGTAGGCGGGCGAGTGCTGGCATGACGGATATGCCGGTATCGCGTTCAATTGCAGCAATTGCCGACATGGTCGCTGTATCGAGACCGAAGTACTGCTCCGTTCGGGTGTAGCGATCGGGGATTCCCTTGAGTCCGAGTTGTGTGAGTGACTCCTGTCGCGCTAGATCGGCCGCTCAGAGTCGCCCGTCTCTGAGTATCTCTTCCTGGATGAATGCGAATTCTCGTCTGAGATCGAGATGTTCGGCCTGCTGCGATGCGAGCATCTCCACGACTCGTTTTTCGAGTCTCGCGTATACCTCGTCCGATACGCATCAACGCTGCTGTGCGAGCCAGCTCTTCGCTTCGGTGCGAATTCATTCCTGTACAGAGGTATTGCGCCCGTCCGAAGCCACGTCCACCGAGTCCACGGTATCCGTTCTGCCCTCTCGGGTCTTCGGTTGCTGGTATGTTGGTCGGTTTATTCAGGCCATGGCACGATAAAATCTTCCTCATGGTATCACATGAAGTGGATTCGGGCAAAAACCGTATATGATCCGCATACCGGAGGCGTTTCTTGACTATCAGTCACCACTCGTCTCTCGTGGTTGATCCGATTTTCTCTTGCAGAGAGGTATTTACGGTCCGTTGGGTTTTTCTAGCCTCGCTCTCGTTATTCCTATTTTCCCCAAAAGCATGAATGTCCAGTCTATCGCCGATCTCGCTCGAAGTCTCAGCGTGGTTGATGCCGTCCAGGTGCCAGATGACACCCTTCTTCCATTCGTGAACATCGTCTACGCCGACCTGTGGTCTACCATCGTCCGTGAGGTGAACGAAGACTTCTTTTTCCATACATGGTACATTAACACCATCGGCGGGACGAACGCATACTCTCTCCCGGTAGAGACCGGTACGACGGTCGGTATGGTCGCGGGGCTCGGCGTATCCGTGAAGTACCGCCCTACCGGGGAATATGTCCGTCTGCGCCAGTCGCGGGTTTCGTCGCTCGACCGCGATCTCGATTCGTACACAGTCTCCCAGAGCGAGGCAGATCCGTTTTTCATTCTCGGCGATACGCATATCCTTGTTTTTCCAGAACCAACTGAGTCCGTCATTGGCGGAATGAAGCTCTACGGTGTCCGAGCTTCCACAGCACTCGTCATGACTGATTCGGAGTCGTCCGTTGCGATTCCACGGGAGTATCACCACCTCATCGCTCTCGGGGTCCGTGCCTATATCCATGAGTCCCGCGGAAATCTCTCCGAGAGCGAATCCGCCCGCGCCCACTACGAGCGCGAAAAAGAACGCATGGCCCGCCATCTTTCCGAGCGGATGCTCGGGACGGAGACCTCGACTATGCCAGACCTCTCCCACCTGTCTTAAGTACCCGTCATTTCCATACCGATGCAAAACACCAAACGAACCTGGACTGTCGCGGACTTCTCCGCGTGAGTCGCGGGGAATCCCGATCTTCCCTCAGACGGATTTCTTACGCGTGCCGAGGGGGTAGATATTTCCCGTCCCGGCACACTCTCGCTTTCCCGTGCATTCGTGCCGGTGGAAGGGGCGACGCTCGATGCGGCTGTTGCGTTCGTGCTCGCTGTGTCGAATCTCCCGGATACCGTGAACCCCTATGTTCTCGCATTTCTCGAGAACGGGAAAATCTGGCGCATGCGTCGTGACGGATCATCGCCAACACTCGTCTATACCGATCCGGACGGTGCCATATCCCAGGCCGCGATATTTGCCGGACGGCTTTACTGGACGACTCCGACCCACCTGAACAATATCGTGCTCGAGGGTTCTTTGGGAATTTCCCAGAATTCATGGACCTCGGGCGTAAATACTGGCACATTCGTGCAACGGACCTTCGTGAATGGCGCGTCTTCCCACCCGATCGCGGTATTCGATGAGGGTGGCACGCAGGCACTCTACGTCGCTGATAAAAACACCATCGCCCGACTCCTCTATGATCCAGCAAACGGATCGTACACGTTTACTGCTTCACACTACGCATTCGATCAGCGATTTTCCATCGCCGACATGTTTGGAGTGAATTCCCATGCGATCGTCTATACGAGTGATTATACCGGGACAGTCGGATCAGTTTCGGAACGGCATATCATGAATCTCGTCTCCGGATTGCCGCTCTCGTCTAAGCGTCTCGATGGGCTGAACGTCCTTCGGGCATTCGCCTCGTCCGAGACCGAGTATATGATCGGAGGCGTACCGGGGGATATATGCCTCTACGAATGAAACGGATACGACGTCTCACTGTCCCGACATCTGGATCCGACACTCCTGGTGTCGAGCCTCCGGCGTCCGTGCAATATCCGGTGTGACCGCTCGCATTTCTGGCTTTCCGGAGCATTCGATGGAATGATTCATATCTATGGTCGGGCGTACCCGGACGTCCGTCCTGGGTACGGACAGTCGTACGGTCTCCCGGATATTCCTCCCAACACCGACGCATGCGTAACGGCGATGGCGACTTCCGGCGATACGGTTGTCATCGGGGGAAGCATATACACTTCCCCGTATGCCACACATCGTCTCTATCGCCTCTCCTCGTCGTCCCATCGTTCTTCCGGGGTCATCGAAACCGTCACGATCGCTGCGGATGATCCGTTTTCCCGCAAGACCGTAGAAAGACTGCGTATCGCCCACGTCCTCCCTGTTGGTACGAGCCTGTCCGTGTCGTTCGCTGTCGATGGCGGGATATACGAGACAATTCGAACGATTGGTTCGGATGCGGGCACCGTTTCCATTATCGACCCATCGGAGTTTCCGGTAGGGCGCGAATTCTCTACCGCGCGCTTGCGTGTGGAGCTCTTGTCCGAATCGACATCGGCGACCCCGATACTCCGGGGTGTATCACTTTCGTATCTCTCTCACGACGTCTAGGCATGTCTACGAAATCTTCCCGTTCGGTTCCCGGTCTCGACTCTCTGCCGCTCGATCCTCGGATTGCCATAGAGAATTTCGCCGAGTCCGTTGCGCCTCGGTCATTTGTGGGTTCTTTTACTCGTGCCGCGAGCACGGGCGAAGTTTCGGTCTCGGGTATCGGATTTCGTCCGCGAGCCGTCATTATGCTCAGTCGATTCTTGTCCGTTATGGACCATGCACACAGTATTGGATTTGCTTGAGCTGAGGATACGTCTTTCGCGCTCTACCAGACGGTCGCCAAGGCTGTGGATACAACCAATGATCTCGTGGCTCTCTCTGATGGGAGCACCCATGTCCGAGCGAGTCTCTCATCTTTTGACTCGGATGGTTTCACACTCGATTATTCTCAGGCTGACGCATCGAGCGTCTCAATCTACCTCTGTATTGGATAAATTTCTTGTCACGCCGAAGAAAGAGTGATACCATTTATAGTAATTGACCAATCCGGTATGCCGCTGAAAGATTCAGATATACGCGCCAAGATCGTCGCTCTCGTGACACGAAGCGAGTGTCTTGCACCCTCAGTAGCCTCGTATGCAGATACGCTCTCGGGCAAACCACTCGAGAACCTCCTGATCACCATCCATGATATTGTGCATCGGGAGTCGCGCCTCGATCCGTCCGAGCGTGAGCGATTCCGGCGTATCGCATCGGGACTCAATCAAGAACTCGCACGGAAAATCCGCGAAGCGGCCCAGAGCAGGATTCGGACGAATGAATCCTCCGACCGTACCATCGACAGTGCGGGTGCGAATGAACTCCTCCGCAATTGCTAAGACAATTCTCATGTCAATCGAATGATTTTCACTCGAATCTCCGTCTTTTCAGGACGGTCGCGAAAATCTCGACCGCGTCCATGCAGTATCTGAACTCATGGACGCCGCATCCAGATATTCAGCCATTCTCGATCCCGATACGCTCGTATCCATGATCCCGGAGAGGGAGGATCCGTCCGATCCGACCGAGGGGCTCGCACATGATATTGCCCGATTCCATATACTTCTGGCATCTGGTTCGGATCTGACTGGCAATTCCGGAATTGCGGCATAGCGAAGAAAATTGTCTTTTCCATCGGTGTGTGGTATCATTCAAGCAGATGTGATACTTCCACACCGTTTTCGTATGTTCTGAATCCTTCTTAAAGTCGTTCTCTTCCTGTTTCTTGTATTCGACATCATCGTCGGGGGATTTATGCTCGGACTCGATCCGGTAGGAATCTCGCGTATTGCCGAATCGTTCTGACTTTCGGCGGACAGAATCCTCTCGATCACACTTCTTGTTCAGGTATTCTTTGTCTTTTTCTACGTCCGGATCTTTCACACGAAGCCCCTTGCCATTCTGCGCAAGCAAATAGCTCTCTTCCTTACCGGCTCCAAGGCTGCCGGACAATTCGAGACGGCAAGTCCGAATGCGAGCTTCTGATTCGTCAATACGTTCATTGCCAAGAGTCTCCAAATCCTCGTAAAGTTCCGCAAAGAAATGGAAGAAGGACGGGTTTTGCGGACCGAGGTAGAGATTGCCGCCGATATTCAGAAGCATATTCTCGCGCAGGCACAGGTACAAATCCCCGGTATCGACGTCGTTGCTCGTACTAAGAGCGCGACCGAGGTGGGAGGGGATAGTTTCGATATTATCCAGGGGGATCACAACTACTACATATACATCGGAGACGTGACCGGACACGGAGTGCCTTCCGGGTTCGTTATGATGATCGTCAACTCGCTCATTTCGGCATTTTCTCGGACATTCGAGAGCGGGGCGGAGATCATCTCCAATACCAATGCTATTCTCAAACCGCGCATCAAGTCCAACATGCTGATGTCGCTGCTGATGATTCGATGGAACGATCTCACGCACAGGCTCGCAATGACGGGGGCTGGTCACGAATATCTCCTCATCTACCGGGCGGAGACCGGAAAAGTCTCCAAGATCCAGTCTGGCGGAATCGCGCTCGGAATGACGAAGGATATATCCAAGCTCGCCAAGGAGCGTGAAGTCGAGTTTGTGCCGGGTGATATCGCCATCCTCTATACCGATGGTATCACCGAAGCACGAAACGGTCGCGGAGCCGATGCGCTCATGTTCGGAGTCGATCGTCTCATAGAGGCGATCGAGACTGCCGAGTCCAAGACCGCCCAGGGCGTCTTCAATGCGATTACCATTACCCTGTCGCGATTCATGGGGTACAATCATAAGCAGTTCGATGACATTACCCTCATCGTCCTCCACTACCGAGATAAAGAGAAACTCGACATTCCTTCCGCAGCCATTCGTCCGGAATTTATCACGGAGTGGCATTGGTAAGAGCGATCCGCATGTCCGACTCTATGGATGCAGGAGATTATTCCTCCTTCGATCCGTACTGCTCGTTGATCCGCACGATGCTTCGCGCGTATGCGTAGATGAGAACCCGCAGGATCTTCGGTGTTTGTCGCAGGAGGTCTTTGAGTGTGTCGGATGAGATTATCTCGCAGACCGTTTGTTCCGCTGCTGTTACTGTCGCGGCTCTTGGCTTGGCTGTAAGGACCGCAAGCTCTCAGAAGATTCGTCCCGGACCGATTTTCGATGTGTCCCGCTTTTCTCCGCGTTCGATACGGACACTCCCAGATTGGATGAGGTATACAAAACTCGCAGTTTCTCATTCTCGGAAGAACACGTGCCCCTCGCTGAAGACCCGACGTTGCAGGATTCCCGAGGCCGATTCAACCGAACGAAATCCCGCGCTTCCTTCATTACGTTCCCATGAGGGGAGTCCGTAGACCCGGCGGAGCGTGGCAATGAGTGTCTCAAGCAAGTAGCGTATTACCTTCGGGCTATGGTCAAAGGCTGATTCGAGCGTATCGCGATGTATCGGGATTGCTTCGACCGATCGGATTGCTCGGACTGTCGCCGTCCTCGTGCCGTTATCGATGAGCGACATTTCCCCCACGAGTCATCATGGGCCGATCGTCGCGATTCTTTGCGTCTGCTCCTCCGTTCGGATCGTCACATCGAGTGCGCCATTGACAATCAGCCAAGCGCGATCCCCCACTTCGCCCTGTCGGACGACCGTCTCTCATGGTGCGAAACGGACGCGTTCCGATGGGAAGAGACGGATTCCTCGTTCCGTCCGCATACGGACGGCCTGAGCATGATCCGATGGTTGGGTCGGGGGGGATACTGGTCCTCGGCGAAGAGACGAGGAAAACGAATCCATGGACTATTCGAAAGTGGACAGAAAAGACCACATAATACTCCTGTTGTGCAGAGAATCAACCATCTTATTCGGATAAGAATCCTCCGGCTTGGCGTTCCCAGAGGGTTCGGTAGATGCCGCCGTCAATGTTTGTGAGCGATTCGTGCGTGCCGTCTTCCGCGATCCGTCCAGCGTCGAAAACGAGAATCCGATCGAGCGAACGCAGTGTGGAGAGGCGGTGGGCGATTACGAGAGTCGTGCGTCCGGCCATGAGCTTCTCGAGCGCGTCCTGGATAAGTGCCTCGCTCTCTGAGTCGAGCGCACTCGTTGCCTCATCCAGGATGAGGATCGGTGCGTTCTTGAGGATTGCTCGAGCGATCGCTATTCGCTGTCGTTGTCCGCCGGAGAGTTTTACGCCCCGTTCTCCTACTTTCGCATCGTAGCCCTCGGGCATACGAGCGATGAAGTCGTGGGCATTCGCGCGTTTTGCTGCTTCAATGATCTCGTTCATCGTTGCGTCCGGCTTGCCGTAGGCGATATTCTCGGCGAGCGAGCGATGGAAGAGGATAGGGTCTTGTGGTACCACAGCGATCGCCTGTCTGAGAGAGTCGAGCGTCACCTTGGATATATCCTGTCCATCGATCCGAATTGCTCCACCCGAGAGATCGTAGAGACGCTGAATCAAGGCGACCAGGGTGGTTTTTCCTGCGCCGGAACGACCGACAAGGCCGATTCGCTGTCCTGAAGGAATTGAGAGCGAGAGCTTGTCGAATACAAGCGGCAGACCCTCTCGATAGCGAAATGTGGTTTCATCGAACTCGATCGTTCCAGACTCGGCTCGGAGTATTGCGGCCTCCGGAATATCTATGATCTCGTGCGGCACAATGAGGGTATCGAGCGCGTCCTGTACATCGGATAGGCGCTCAGAGAATTGGAGAAGCTGCTGCGAGAGTTGTCGCAGCTGCCGCGATACGGCGACAGAGAGTGTGAAGACAATGACGACATCTCCGATCGTAATGAGTCCTTCGGACCAAATGAGTACGGTATAAGCCATAATAGCAAGTGTCCCCGACCACATGAAGAATCATTGTCCGGATCGGACGAGATCCTGGTACCACCACGCCTTGATGTGTGCGTTTTGCTCTTCGCGTAGCTGTGCATCGATCATTGCGTGTTCCCGGGATCATCCCGTGAAGGCGATGATATTCCAGATATTCGAGATACTATCCACGATTTTTCCGTGCGAGACCGAGCGGGCATCCGCCCGGACTTTCGACAATTCCTGCATCCGCCGTCCGAAGAGCGTGAAGAAGCTCAGGAATACGATACAAAAGAACCCCATGATACTCGCGAGAAACGGGTGGATCCAAATAAGGAATGCCATCGTGTAGCAAAACATGACAACCTGGAGAATGAATCCCCAAACGATCATGTCGAAGAGGTCGCTGACTCATCGACCGGCGGTCGATATTTTGTTTGCGAGTGCTCCGGCAAAATGATCATTCCAGTAGCGATGACTGTGTCGACGTGCATAATCGAAGAGCATGAGTCGTGCCTCGCGAGAGATATGCGGCTGGGAGCGGACACCGAGCCAGGTAGTGATGCGCCAGAGTATCACGGTCGCTGTCATTGCCACGAAGAGGAGTCAGATCCACCAGAGACTCTCTGATGTCCGGTCAGCAATCGAACGGTTCGTATCCGAAAGCGTATTGATAAGCTCGCGGATCGCATAGGTGTCCACAGCGTCACTGAAGCACGCGATGGTGGTGATGAGGAAGAGAATGCTTATGACACCTCGGTGACCGAGCATCATGCGAAAGACGAATTCCCGTGCGCGTATGCCGGGCCTAAGCCAGGATTCCATAAAATTCGAAGTCAATTGACAAAAAGAGGTCGGAGTATATCGATTTTCTTCCGAATCGAAAACGATAATCATGGATGAGTATATGCGAAGACGGGGTGTTATCGTTTTTCCGGCTCCAGTTCTACGAGGACCGGAATATGGTCAGAAGCATCGAATTCATGGAGTGCGCGGACAGAGACTTTGTGCGAGTCGGCGAGGTCTCGCGTGATGAACGCATGATCGAGCGGGAGCGCGATATCCAGGTATCGGCCAATAAAACTTCCGATTCGCGCAGGGAGACTTGTGGTCGGTTCGAGTCGACGCCAGAAGCAGGTGGCTCAGAGATCCTGCGTAAGCCAGTGAAAGTGGGGAGCGAGGATCGAGGCAAGGCCATGATGCTCCTGGGGAAATCCGGTATTGAAATCTCCGCAGACGATGGTGGAATCCGAGTGTCTTTCGAGGTGGTTTTTCAGGGTTCGTGCCGATCGTCTCCGGGTCCACGGCATGACCATTGCCCGCTGGTGGACGCTTGCGACTGAGAGTGACTGCGTGCCGCGCGAGAATTGCGCGAAGAGGAATCATTTGGTGTTCTCGCGTGTCTCGTTGTTTTCTAGGCGGACGAATTCCGCTGACTTATCGTGCCAATCCGACCGGACAATAAGCCCCGTCATTGCGAGGACCTTGGGAACGAGCGGGGAGACCGGACGCTGGATCAGACGGTACTGTCCACGCATCTTCATGAGGAGTCTTTCCACGATCGATCGAGCATTCCAGACGACTTCCTGGAGACACAAAAAATCCGGTCCGAGCGCGAGCACCTGCTCGAGCTGCCGTTCGAGCGAGGATTTTCGGTAGCCTTTCTGGAGGTTCCAGCTTATGATTCTTATCGCATGCGTATTATTTGGCATATTTATCGATATGGGAGTGTTCGCGCAATATTACGCGTGATATGGGGGATTTCTTTCAGGTTTTGGGTCGAATTCTACCATAATGGGCCAATGGTCGGATGTCTCGAATAGTTCTTGTAGGCAAATGAAATCCGGCGCGAAATCGAAAATCCGAGGAAACTCGTATTCGAGTCGTCACGGTGTGTGGGATTTCTGGATATTCCAGCTGATTACTTGGAGTCGGTCCATCGGGTGAGAACGTGCGTTATCGGTCGTATCACTCCGCGATCCTGTATCCCATACCGCGCACGGTTTCTATCGTGATACTCTCTCAGAGTTTCTTCCGGAGATTCTTCACATGGGTATCGATCGTCCGGTCGTAGAGGTAGTTGTCGTACCCCATAATGTCGCGCATCAAATCTTCGCGTGCCACGATCTTACCACGACGTTCCATGAGGTACGAGAGGAGCTGGAATTCGGTTTTTGTGGCACGTACCGCCTCTCCATGGAGCGTGATGGAGAAATTATCGGGATCGAGGATAAGCCCCGAGCTCATTGGAGTGGTGACGGGTGTCGATCGTGGCATTGTGCGCTTGAGCACCGCCTGGATACGGGCGAGGAGCTCTCGTGGCGAAAATGGCTTTGCGATATAGTCATCGGCTCCTTGGTCGAGTGCCCGAACTTTGTCACTCTCTCCCTCGCGGGCAGAGAGGATGATGATTGGCACATTGCTCTCATTTCGAATCTCACTGCAGACATCGAATCCGTTTTTCCCCGGGAGATTGATGTCGAGAATGATAATGTCGGGGCTGTGTTCGCGGTACGACCGCAGTGCCTCATCGCCCCGTCCAGTCGCCATTATGCGGTATCCGCTCGTCTCAAGGTATCGTCCGAGTGAGTGGACGATACTCGGATCATCCTCCACGAGGAAGACGGTTTTTCGTTCGTCCGGAATGACCGGCATAAAAGAAGAGGTTATGATGATGCGGAGAGCGACCGTGACGCGAGCCAGTCCCGAGCAAAAATCTGGATCATAGCCGCTACTGGCAGCGCAACGAGAACACCGAAGATCCCCCCGAGCGATCCTCCTACAGACACTGCCACGAGAAAGAAAAATGCCGATATATCGAGCGCGGATCATACCACGAATGGCGCGAGGACATTTCCTTCGATCTGCTGGATGGCCGCATAGAGAATGCTCACGGCGATGACCGCTTCCGTCGAGATGCCGAGGGCAATGAGGAGTGCCGGAAGAAACGACAGAACGGTTCCAAGATAGGGGATGAATTCCATGCATCCTGCAACGACCGCGAGAGCGAATTTATCGGGAATATCGATACCGAAGAGCCGTAATAGGTGCAACCCCGAAAAGACGAGAGCCGCAAGAAGGAAGGCGAGTTTCGATTGTCCTACCACCCAAGCTCGAATGATCGCGTATACAGGAGCCCGCTTTGTAGAGAAATAGGAAGCCCACTGGTCGGGCATGACCGCGAATACCGCGCGAATGATCCGTTTTCGGTCGAGTGCTGCAAAGAAGGTAAATACGACAACGAACGCGGTACTGAAGATCGTGCTTCCCACCCCCCACGCGAGATCAATACCTCCGCGCGATAGGCTCGTGAGTCCGCTCTTGAGTCCGGAGAGAATGCTGCTGGCATTCGCCTGGATGAAGGCAATAATCGTCTCGTAGTTGGTTTCGGAAACGAATGCTGCGATGAAAGGCGGAAGTGCGGGACTTCCGGAGACGGCATCAGAGAGGCGAATGGAAACCGTGTCAACGAGCGGGAGGAGCTGCCCAGCGATGAGTGGTACGATCATGGAGAGTGCGAACGAAAAGAATGCGAGGATGACGAGAAAGATGATCGTGACCCCTACTCCATCAGGAATCTTCATGCGATTCATGGCATCGAGAAACGGTGAGAATAGCAATACGAGCAGGAGTGAAACGAAAATCGTGACAATGAGACTCAGAAGATGTCCGACAAAGAGAATGCTCAATGCCGCAACCATGACTATGAGGATTTTTAGGCCGAAGATTCTCAGTTCGTCCGGTCAGGTATCCGACCGTGATTGTCTCGACATCGAAGAGCGTGGTCGGTGCATTGAGGCAAGGATATGATGGAATGCTGTCTAGTACGAGAAGATTGCGGGATTTTCTTCGAGAGCCGCAACAACCGTGTTTTCGGAGTCACGGGAGAGGCGGCTTGCTATGTCCGCAGAGATATTTCGGTTTTCCGCGACCGGTCAGCGGACCTGCCATGAAGTATCGGTCGAGAGGGTATTCAAGACACTTTCCGGGACGTTCGGGTTTTCTGCCAATGCGATACGCACGGAGATGAATGCCCACCGTTCCGAATCGTATTCCACGAGGTTGGTTGGCTCGTTGAGAATGCTCGAGGCAAAAATGGTGGTATACTGGTCATCTGTCAGCGATGGGTTGCGTGCCAGTGCATAGAGATTATCGGAGTCCTCCATGAGCTTTTTGATGATAAACCGGGGCGTGCGGGGATTTCCGCAGAGGCCATAGAGTAGGGTATTATCCCAGTGTCGGTGTCCGGTTCCCCGCAGAATCTTGTCATCGGGATTCAGGGAGAGTTCGTAGAGCGTGCGGATCGGGGTATTGGGATTTCCGGCTACCTGCGCGCGTACCCACCAGCTTTCATCACGGGCGAGATTCCGCAGTGTTTGCTTGGGGGTTGAGATGTTGCCGGCGACCAGGATTCGCACTTCTTCTGCAGGGTCCGCTGAGAGATGCCGAAGGGCATCCGCGGGACTTCCTGTGTGGCGAGCGACCGCCATGCGAATATCGTACTCATTCGATTCGGCGAGCTCACTCAGACGCTCCGATGAGGCATTCGGTCCGTGCGCAGCGAGATTCGTGCGCGCGAGTAGGGCCTCCGGCGCGTTCGGATTGGATATGACCAGCGATGTATTGTAGAGGGCCGCACAGAAAAACCAACATTCCTCGAACCCATCGTGTCCGTACTCACGGTCGAATCCGAATATTTGCGCGAGGATGTCCGCTGGGGTATTCGGATTCAGAGTGATCCCATGGAGCGTGGCCGATATATCGAGAATATCTTTCGACTCGTCCCGGGTCATGTCGATCGGATACCACCCCCAGATCGTCCGTAGGACCGAAGCCGGGGTGTTTGGGTTGCTTGCAATCGCTGCTGTTTTTGGGTCGTAGAAGCGATCTTTTTTCGTTCCCGATAAGATCGGAAGAGCAC
>DDBV01000024.1:435-730 GCA_002335145.1 Patescibacteria group bacterium UBA2023 | reverse complement strand
ATAGATTTTCGATGGTTTCTTCCAGCACCCAGACAGGCATATTCGGATTCGAGAGGGCGAGCGTGCAGTCCGGTACGATTTGCTCAAGAAATGCCGCGGGTGCCGAAGGGTTGCGCTCGAAGGCACAGGGGCCGCGTGATTTCGCAATCCGTGCGAGAGTCGTGTTTGTCTGGATGATGTCCGTACCATTCTCATCAAAATACAATGATTCAGCCGAAGCCATGCCGAATGACATGCAGGAGATCGCGGTCACGATGAGGAGAGGGATAAGTCGGCGCATATTTTTTTTTTTTTT
>DDBV01000024.1:0-145 GCA_002335145.1 Patescibacteria group bacterium UBA2023 | reverse complement strand
TCGGCGCATATTTTTTTTTTTTTTGGAGGATAAAGGGAGTGATATTCTATTTTTACTGCGCGGTCGAGTCCGCAAGATTCTCTGTATCCGGTACCTCTTCGAGTTCCGATTCGCCTTCCACAATAATTGTCGCCGAGACGAGCGC
>DDBV01000009.1 GCA_002335145.1 Patescibacteria group bacterium UBA2023 | reverse complement strand
GGTTCCGGGAAGCGTGGGAGAAGGACGTACTGTCGTGGTTGTCGCCGCTACGGATGCGGTCTTCACGAACTTCGCCGCGATATACTGATCGTTTCCGATATCGAGATACGGAAGCACGACGGTCGCGCCAGTCGCACGATCGATCGCTCGCATGTAGATAATTTTTCCTGTAAGCGTCACAGTATTTCCGCGATCGAGCGACCCTGCTCGGCGACCCGACTGATTACGTAGAAGCACGTCCTGTCCGAGTACCGTCGTTTTCACCCCTTTGATCGCATCCATTGATACAATCTTTCGATTGGCAAAAACGGGAATACTTTTCTCATACGAGCTACCAGAATAGTCACTTCCGAGATTCACTCGACCGATCGATGGGAGACCTTCGGAAGAAACCTCGGGACCGGAGTGAGTGGAAGTCCCAGAGGAATCGGACGATCGGCGGGACTTCGCAGAAGATGAGGAAGATGCGGCAGATGGAGAAGGCATTGCAGATGTGGCCACCGCATCCTTGGGGGAGACGGTGAAATTCGGCTGATCAATATTTGTCCCGTTGTCTATCTCATTGAGAGAGACCCGCTCGCCAGAGCCATTGACATAGTACGTTCCCATACTTGCGGCCACCTGGACCCAGACATTGCCATTGGCTCGGGAGAATGCCACGGCAACATTTTTTTTCTCAGTGGAGTCCGATCCTCCGACCACGATATACACTTCCGATCCATCCTTGGTGCGGACTTTCTTGACTTGGGCGACGGAGCTCTGCTCGGCAGACTCCACAGCTGCTCCAGAGACACCGCGCGAGAGCGCGTCACGCTCGATCTTCGCACGTAGGGACGCAGAGTCCGTCTGCGAGTCGAGCTGTACAAGGCTCGCATCAAAGGATTTCATCGTCGCGATAGTGCGCTCGAGAAGTTGCTCAGCCTCAGCACGGGAATTTACGTGCTTGAGACTCTCGCGTAGTACATCACGAGCGGCCTTGCGGATGCGTGCCGCTTGGTTTGTTTCGGGCGTTTCACCGTTGGACAGGACGATATCGACGTTATCAATTCGGCCGAGGATCTCCTTCTTGTCTCCGGAGGAGAGACGGTCGGCATTGCGGTTCATGGGTATAGGTATGAAGATGTTTTCCTTACTGTAGCATATTTCGGCTCGGGGCGCAAAAAATCCCCGGGGTCCTCCCGGGGATTCTCTCTTGACAACGGACTATCCCTTCTTGATATCCTTCGCCGTGAATGTCACGTGCTTTCGAAGCTTCTTGTCATATTTTCGGGTCGCGAACTTCTGTCCTGCGGGGATCATAGATTTGTTGATCTCGCGGACATACCCCATAATCTTACTCTCTGAGGAGTAGAGTGCCATTCTCGTGGTCTTTCCTTTCGCCATATCGTGCGTATGAGAATAATCGTGGCGAGATTATACGAAGCGATCAGCGAAACGCAAATTGTTTTTGGGGATTCCGGAATTTACCGTACAATCCGACCCATAATTTGTTCCGCATTCCAAGAAAATATGTTTGTCGATGAAGTCGTTGTCTCGTTCGCTGCCGGCAATGGCGGAAATGGAATCGTGTCCTGGCGACGCGAGAAGTACATTCCCAAGGGTGGTCCCTACGGGGGAAACGGGGGGCACGGAGGAAACGTGATTCTCCGCGCGACCGACAACCTCCATACCCTCTCGGACTTTCGTCACGTCAAATCCATTGATGCGGAGGACGGCGAGCGCGGCGGCATAAAACTCATGCACGGACGAAACGGGGAAGACCGCTATGTAAATGTCCCGACCGGGACGCTCGTAAGCGATGCTGTGACAGGCCAAACACTCGCAGACCTTGCCGAGAAGGGTGATGAATTCTTGCTCTGTCGAGGGGGACGAGGCGGGTATGGCAACGCGCACTTCGTCTCAAGTACGCGGCAGGCCCCCGCCTTCGCAGAGCTCGGAGACGAAGGAGAGAAGCGGCGCGTAACACTCGAACTCAAGCTCGTTGCGGACGTGGCACTCGTCGGCTATCCGAACGCTGGCAAGTCCACGCTCATCTCTACGCTCACGAACGTCCGACCAAAGATCGGAAATTATCCATTCACCACGCTCGTGCCGAATCTGGGAGTGATGGAGTATAAAGGAAACAGTCTCGTGCTGGAAGACGTGCCAGGCCTCATCGAGGGAGCATCGGATGGTAAGGGGCTCGGGATACAATTTCTCAAGCACATCGAGCGAGCGGGAGTGATCCTGCACCTGGTAGAGGCTGAGTCCGAATCAATCGGCGAGCGATACCGGGCAATCCGGGAAGAACTCGTGAAATTCTCACCAGAACTCGCCGCCAAGCCCGAGATCGTGGCAATCTCGAAGACCGACTCCATCGATGCCGAACTCCTCGACATGCAGACGGCTGAGCTCCGAAAGGCTCTCGGTGCGAACACCCCCGTTCTCGCGTTTTCTTCATTCGATCGGACAACGCTCGATCAGCTACAAGACGCTCTCATAGAACACTCGAAACGTGCGAACGAGACTGCGGAGCAAGCAAGCCGCGATCAGGAAACCGTAAACTCATCTCCCGCGCACCGCGTATACGACCTCAAGGAACTCGCTGATACGGACAAAATTTTGATTATCCGGACGAGCGATGCATTCGTCTTATCGAATCCGCGTATCGAGCAGATCGTCCGCATGACCGATGTGAGCAACGCTCAAGCAGTAGACCGCGTATACGATGTCCTCATGAAAAACGCTGTCCACCACAAGCTCGCTCGCGAGCTCGGATACGATGGATCACACCGAGGATTCATTGAGTTCGTGGAAGCCATCGAAGGGGTATCGCTCTCTATCTCCGGCAAGTCTTTCTCGGTCAAGACACTCTTCATGCGGGCGAACGCATAATACGAAATACCTAAAAAATAATCCCCCTTCAGTGGGATTATTTTTATCCGTACACTTCCCGTTGGTAGCACTCCTCACAGTACACGGTCTCGGGTCGGTCGGGAGCGTAGGTGGTAATCATGTCTTTGTGGCATTGGTCGCACTTTCTCTCGTAGAGTTTGCGGGGGTTTCTTAGAGCAAGTCTGTCGAGATGACGTTGGTCGGGGTGTCTTCGGGGGATAGGGAGGGAGTGCTTGCGGTAGAATTCGAGCTCCTGTTTGATGATGCGAAACGGTTTCTTGGTAACTTCGCACTCGATCGCCCAGTTGAGAATGTCGTCGGGAATATCGGCGATGTTCTCGGGGAGTTTGGATGCGGGAATGATTTTCTCGACCTTCGGGAAGGGAGGTTCGTAGTCGCTCCAGTTGAATCCAAGTTTGAGTACTTCTTCTTTTGAAAGAGGAAAATACTCCATGGCCACGGTTTCGTTGTAACCAAAGGGTGAAAGACTCGGCGAGAAGAATTCTCCCCACTCTCCCGTCTTTCTCATGTGTTCTATAATCTTCGGTACGAGAATGTTGTATTCTTCTTCGGTGTACTGTTTGTTGAGGATACAGTATTGTTTGTTGCGGAGGCCGACGCAGGCGAAACAATGTTCTACATCCATACAAAGGTCACAATAATAGATATTGCGAACGTTTCCCCAAATATGGGTGCAAAACATAGCATGAAAAATTCCATCACCCGTTCCAAGGCATTCATAGCATTGTTCTCCTTGGTACCCGACATAGTCCCAATCGTAACTATCACGCACGTCTCGGAGGTTGGTGCAGTATTTGCAGTCCTCGAGGCGCTCACAAAAGAAAGACTGGTAGGAGTGTTTTGATTCCGAAACAAAGTCCCCAGTACATGATTCGTTCGAGGTTCCGTGCAGAGAAGGATTCGGGATACTGTAGGAAAGATTTTGAAGCACTCCTTTGCGGTCAGTAATTCCGGAAGTTGTATTCTTAATGGTGGCGGAAACCCTTCTCTCATACTCTTCCTTTGAGAGTTGCTCGTTTCAATAACAATATTGCGCACGAACGAGTCCGCTACACCCAAAGCAAAAACTGCATCCGTGACAGTTGGAGAGGAACCAGGAATCGTGACAGTCAGAACAGAAATCACAAAAGTAAATATTTTGGCAGCGCTCAACGTTGTTGCATTCATAACAACATTGCGAGTCAGTAGCCACACTCACATCAACCATGTCTTCGCATCGAAAAAGCCCATGCGTATACAGACAATCTTGGCTGTAATCGGTTACAAAAGCCAGGTAACAATTCTTTGAATAGCCCGACTGATTGACGTATTCGCAGTTTTCGTTTTCTGGGACATGAAGGTGTGGACGCGGGGTATTCTTTTGAATTTGAGCAATCTTTCAAAAGACGGATCCTAAAAAATCGAAATCCAATTCCATACCTCCTCATGCCTGCCTTCTCCATTCCGACGCCTCGTACACCACTACGGAGGCATGCGGCTTATAAATAGATATTAATTCCTTTCCTGTCAGATCGCACTTTCGTCTGTAAAGCTTGCGTTCGTTGCGGAATGCCAACCGTCGGCGTTGGCGACAATCGGGACAGAGCATCGGCGTGGGAATACTCTCCTTCTTTCCGTTGAAGACGGGAGAGACTTTATCGTAGAATTCTAAATCTTTATCGGTGATGACGAAATTCGCCGAGCAGACTTTGCAGGACTTGGTCTCGACGACGGATTCTCCGGGAGGGATGAGCATAGAGGAGCGTATTTAGCAAGCCGGTACGCGCATGATACACACGGGGGAACCAAATGCAAACTCGAAGACTTGCGCCCGAAGCCGCCTGCCGTATACTGCCCGGGTCTATTGATCCCGATACCATGGCGTTCGAGCCTCGATTCCAGATGTTCCGCATCCTCGCACCCGAGTATGATCCCGCATTATATCGGGCTGTATTCCGGTATGCGTTCGATGACTCTCTCTCGTTCGAGGAGATATGGGAATTCGATCCGGATGCGTATGGATTCGATGCTCCCGTCTCGTCAGAATCGATATATCCACTCCTTGCTCATGCGGCGATCGCCATCGCCACGAGCTACTACAAACTCTCTCCCACGCCTCGGATCATCTGCGAACATCTCGTCCTCACAGATGGGGCAAGGCAATTTTGGAAGCGATTTTATACCCTCGGACTCGGGGAATACCTGTATCGGAATGAATTCGATCCGTCGATCATTGGCGAGTTCGAGTCTGGCACGGAAGCCCCAACATATAGCCCCGTGATATTAGATGTGCCAGATCGCGCACTCGTGCCCATGGGTGGTGGCAAGGATAGCATCGTTTCGGTCGAGGCTGTTCGTGCACTGGGCTTGAATGCCGAGATTGTCACCATCGGACGTGCACCGAACCCCCTGCATCTCTCGGTCATCGAGCGTACAGGATACGCGCATCGGTTCGTCCGGCGCACCATCGACCCACACCTGATAGAGCTCTCGAAATCTGGAGAATGGCCTAATGGACACGTGCCCGTGACTGGCATGTTCCATTTTGCACTCCTCGTGCTCGCAGGCCTCACCGGCACGAAGCATATTGTTTTCTCGAACGAACGAAGTGCCGAGGAAGGAAATATGTACTGGCGGGGTATCACGGTCAATCATCAGTACAGCAAGTCTGGAGATTTCGAGCGAGCATTTCAGATATATGCTCGTGAAGAAATCCGGACGAACCTCACGGCATGGAGTCTCCTGCGCGGACTGGACGAGGGCTCGATCGTCCGGAAATTCGCGATACTCACACGCTATCACGATGTGTTTTCCAGCTGTAATCGAAACTTCCATCTCGCAGGATCGCGACTCGATCCGCACGAGCGATGGTGCGGCATCTGCCCGAAGTGCGCTTTTGTCTTTCTCATGCTCTCGGCTCATTTGCCGAGCGTGGAAGTCGTGCGAATTTTTTGATCGGATTTGTTCGAGAATCAGGAGCTCCTCCCCCTCTACCAGAGCCTGCTCGGATACGAATCAGATAAGCCATTCGAGTGTGTCGGTACCCATGAAGAATCCCTCCATGCCGCAATCATGGCCCTCGCACGGGACGATCGCCCCAGTCGTCCAATATTCCTCGAATGGTTCAATCAGACGATCGTTCCAACTTTATCTCCCCTTAAAGCTGAGTCGTTGGCAACCAGCCCGGTACGGATCGACTGGAAGGCAACGTGCGTACCCGAGCGGTTCGTAAAGACGCTCGAAAAATACTTTGACTTTCAGGGAAAAAAGAGATAATTAGAAATGTACTTTGTCGTCAGACCATCGGGTTCGGTGGTCGACGCGAGTCGCACATCTCCCTTACCATTCTTGCATTATGCAAACTACCGCACGCAAGCTCGCCGCCGCAAGCGCGACCGTCGCGCTGCTCGCGTCGCTCGTATCGCCCGTAGCACTCGCTGCGAATATCACCGACATCCAGGTGAACGGAGGAACGACCCTCACCGCAAGCCAGACGATCACGACGATTGCATTCTCGGTTCCGACCAACGTTGCATCAGTCGTTGTTACGTACCCATCGACCGTAGATGATACTGGATTCGTGAATGGAGATGTTGCCGTAGGTGGAGTTATCGACACCCCGAGCAACATTGCTGTCAGCACTTCGAACAATACCATTACGTTCGATAGTGATGGCTCCACGTCCGCCGGAGTTGCGACCATTACCCTTTCGAACGCACACTTCGTTGCCCCTGCTTCGGGACTCATCTCCTTCTCGGTATCTGCCGGAGCTGATCAGGGAGCCGCAATCATCGCTGTTGCTGGATCAAACCAGGTCGTGGTCTCCGCGACTATCGTGCCAACGCTCTCCATGGCTATCAACACGACCAACGCGAACCTCGGGACCCTCTCTCCCTCGGCACCTACGGTCAGCACCGGAGGATCGGACATCACCGTAGCGACCAACGCGGCGAACGGATACACTCTTAGTGCAGCCGGACTCTCCTCGGACGCCACCAACATGCCGCTCGACGCGAGCACCGACCTTACGAACGGGGTCGCCGGATTCGGGATTTACGTCTCGGGTGCTACGGACTCGGCGACTATCGATGAGGGATTCGACAATGACAGCACTTCCGATCTCGCTCTCACCGGATCGGCCCAGGCTATCGCTTCGAAGAATGCTCCCACCGCCTCGAGCGTTGTTACCGTCAAGTACAAGGGTAGTGCTGCAGCGATTACGCCCGCAGGAAACTACACCCTCACCACGACCTACACCATCTCCGGATCGTTCTAGTCATTGTGAGTTTCCTTCAAACCCCTCCGTAGGAGGGGTTTTTCTTCGCGAGAAAAATTTGAAATCCTAGCGAAACTGGATACAATCCCCCCACTTCGCGTGTGCCACTTTAGCTCAGTCGGTAGAGCGGCGGTATCGTAAACCGTAGGTCATCGGTTCAAGTCCGATAAGTGGCTCCAGTCGAATCCTCCTCTCCCGTTCGCGGGGGATTTTTTTCGCGCTTGCAATGAAGAGTCGGAGGTGTATACTACGGGTGCCAAATCATGTATCTGCTTACTACCCTTTTCGGATTTTTTGTATTTAGAAGAAACGTAACATGGGCAATCGTCCGCTCATTCGCTTTTTCTAAATACTGAAAAGGTAATGATACATGGTTTGGCGACCTGGACGGTTGCCCGTTTTTTGATTTGAGAAAATCAAAGTCGGAGTATACTGCCCGTGCCAAATCACTTATTCCTGAGTACTCGCCGTTTTCGCGTATTTTCGCGTATGCTCTTTCCGAAGTATGAATGCGGGCAATCGTCCTTCGATCTCCCCGTGGTACTTCGGTAGCATGCGAGTCGAATAAGTGGTTTGGCGACCTGGACGGTTGCCCGTTTTTTCGTATCGGGCGCCGCGCTACCTCCTCACTCCCGCCGTATGTCCGACTCCGCCCTCTGGTGCCTGCCCGCCGCCTACTCGGCCACACCCGCCATGCTCGCTCTCTCGCTGCTGCTATCGCTGCTGTGGCTCGGTTTTCTCCTTCGATCATTCTCTACTGAGGCGAAGCGAGCCCGACTCCTCTCCGCCGAGCTCCTGCGGCGCGACCCATCAGCCCGGGACTTCGTGGAGAGTCTCTACCCTCATCGCGATCCGGACGGCCGGTACGAGGGATAGGCTTGCCTCCGGGTGCGCCGGACGTATACTCTAGGATATATCTTCTCGCCCCCCTTTATGCCCAAGCCCGACCCCTTCCGCGACTTCGTGCTGGAACAACTCGGCGAAGTACCATGACTCTCATGGCGCCCGATGTTTGGCGGCACATCGTTTTACTCGCACGGACGAATCTTCGCCATCATCGCACGAGGCGACCTCTATCTGCGCGAGATCGACAAAAACGCTACGATTCTCTCCGAGATGAATACGCCTCTGTTCGAATATCCGCGCAAGGATGGGACAATTGGTACCATGCGCTATCGGCGCGTCTCGGCCGATGTATTGGAAGATCGGGAGCGGCTCACCGAGTACGCACGGATCGCCGGAGCGTAAAAAATCCCCGTGCAGGGGACTTACAGCAGCGGCTCCGAGAACGACTCAAGCGTCTCGATAATGTCCTTTTGCTCCTCCACCTTCGCCTTCGCCTCGGCGAGAGAGCGGCAGTACTTGGCGCGGGAGAGCCGGTAGAGATACTCCACTCCGCCGCGATGGATGGGCGTATCAGGCGTATAGACCGTCCGCAGGCTCAGCGGATCTTTCACCTGCCCCTTCACGAGCATCTTCGCGTAGAACTCGCGGGCGTTGAGATTGGCGAGATCGTAGGCTCCCACGAATGGCTCAAAATGCCGACTCATGACGGAGGCATCCTCCGAGGATACGCGGAAGCTTACGATGGATCCGACGTTTCCGAAGAGCGAGTCGGAGATGTTGTCGGGGACCTGCTTCAGAAACTGGTGAGCGACCGTGAGTCCGAGCCCGTATTTGCGGGCCTCGGAGAGGATCTCGTTGAACGTGTCGGTAGCGAAATTCTGGAACTCGTCGATGTAGAGGAAGAACGGCCGGCGGTCATTAACCCCTACCGACTGGCGACCCATGGCGGTTTGGTAGAGCTTCGTTACCATCATGGCCCCGAGAAATCCCATGATCTCCTCCTGCAGCCGTCCCTTCGGCAGCTTCACGAGCAGGATCTTGCCGGAGTCCATGACGTCGCGGAGGTTGAGGCGGTTCTCGGTGGATGCG
This sequence comes from Patescibacteria group bacterium UBA2023, assembly GCA_002335145.1. GTDB lineage: Bacteria > Patescibacteriota > Gracilibacteria > BD1-5 > UBA2023 > UBA2023. The sequence goes on along the minus strand of DDBV01000009.1, from coordinate 4,457 downwards.
AAGATATTGCGGATCATGTCGATCGACAGCAACTGTCCGACCTTGTTGAGGATCGGCATGATCGCCTCGGTATTGAATTGGGCCGACCACCCCGCGAACTCATTGGTCCAGAAGTTACGGACCACGTCGTCGGAGATGGTGGGGATCATCTCATAGCGAAAATTCTTGTCCGTGAGTGCTCGCACGATATCGAAAAGCGTGGATCCCGGCCGGTCGAGCAGCGCGAGGAAGACCATGCGGAGCATGTGCTCCAGACGGGGGTTCCAGTTGGCGGCGAAGTATTTGCGGAAGATATCGATGAATCCCTTCGCGAGAATCTGCTTGGACTCCGTAGGCGAGACGTCGAGGGGATTAAAGCAGAATGGATACTGTTCGTCAGTTGGATCGAAGATGACGAGGTCCTTGAGTCGGTCCTCGGTCATGTGCATCATGATCTCCTCCACCAGATCGCCGTGCGGATCGATGACGCCGAATCCCCGACCACCCGCGATATCGCCGCGCATGAGGTTGAGCATGAATTTGGATTTCCCCACTCCGGTCTTGCCGATAACGTACATGTGCCGCAGGCGGTCCTCATCGTAGATGCCGATGGGCACGCGCGTGGAACGATAGTCAGCGATCCCGAGAGCATTGACGCCCGGCTCATCGAGAATGGGGAGAATCTCGCCGGCATTGTTTCTCGTATATGGCAATGTTTTGGTACCGATCGGGACAGCGAGTTTCCGGGATTTTACCTTGAGAAGAGATGTTTCCCCCTTGGCTTTGGGAAAATGGAAAAACGAAGCGAGCTCCCCCGCTGTGAACATATTGGCCGTGGCACGAGCCGAAAGCGCGTTGCCATCGGAGATACGCCGTACGGCGAGGGAAAACTGATTGAGGGGGTAATCCTTAAACGCGTTCCAATTATTGAAAAGAGCGTGGGCTTTCCCGAGGGCCTCCTCACGACTACGACTACGAACCGCCAGGCGCACCCGCGTCTCGAAGAGCTCTTCGGAGAGTTTCGCACGAAAATACTCGTCCCCCTTGGATTTCCACCCACGGTCGATTCGGAAGTTGAACATATAGCGGAAAAACCGGAGTCCGAGACCGATTCGAAAAACCCAGTACGCCCAACGCGCCCGCAAATAGAACCAGATATTTTCCTCCGCAACGGGACGAACGTCCACGAAAAGCGACACGGCATCGTTGACGGCATCGAAATTCTCGACCGTTCGGAATACGTTGAAAATAAAATTATTCTCATCCTCCGGCTTGACCGAAGCGAATGGGAAGAACCACCCGTTCTCAAGCGAAATATCCGCAACAACGCTCGTCTCAGGATCGAATTGTGCGAGATCCTCCGAGGCCTCGCAGAGCTGGAAATCACCGAAAGCGGAGTAGAATTGCGTCTCGAAGACTGGATATGTCTCTTCATTTGCCGAGGCGGAAAAGAAGACCTCGCCACGACGGTAGTGCAGCCCGAAGGAGACTCGTCGCTCATCGAGAGTTTTTCCGAGCGATGCGAGGAAATCAGCAAATGCCGTCCACGACCGATCGTAGGAGTGATAGATCTTAATGAGACTCGACCGGGTCATTGAATTTGACGGACGTGAGTACGATATGAGAAATATATCTATTCAGGATGGCAAGTCAAGGAAAGAAAAACCGCACTGCAAAATCCGATAGATCCGAGTACGTTGCCTCTCGGAAAGGACGGAATTCTACGAGAATATCTCGTGCAAATACATGGAATGAGGAAAGATAACGACATGAACCAAGAGCCAGATCACGGAACAGATCCGAGCAGGCACAACGAGTCGTGGGAACCGCCGGACGATGAGGTACCCCGCCACAAGCAGAAGCGGGTCTGTAATGATCCGGTTCCCCCAGAATTCGACCCCATGGAACCAGTACTCGACCCACGATCCTGCAAGTCCCGTCTCAAGATAGTGTTCGATCGTTTCCCAGAAGTATGCCACGAATCCGAGTACGATGACATCAAAATATCTCGTGCGAACCGATTCGGGCGCGAGATCAAGCTTGTCTCGGTAGGCACGGTGGTTTGCTCTACGTACAGCATGACCAACGGAAAGACCGCTGAGCAAGTGCTCGATACTCCAGACATCGAACCATGCTATCGCCTTAATTCACCACAAAGTTCCCAGTATATCCATAGCAATCGAGGAAATGATTTACCAGGCAGTGTACCGAAATCATGATTATCCGAAAATCTCCTTCCGGTAGCATTCCGAACAGAGAATCAACTCGGGACGGTCGGACGAATAGCTCGTAGCCACAACCATGCCACAAGCGGAGCAAGGACGATCCCAGAGTTTGCGGGGATTGCAGCGGGCTACCCGATCGCGATGGCGTACGTCCGGATGACGACGGGGTATCGGCAGAGCAAAGCGACGGTAGTAATCGAGCTCCATGGCAACCAACCGGAAGAGTCGGCCGGATACCTCGCACCGAATCGCGCAATCGAGGATGTCCGGCGGCGAAAGACGAGCATCGAGTGGAATATTGTCCCCCACGAGAATGCGTGCCATTTTTGGCTCCGGAGCCTCATAGTCACTCCATGGGAGCCCGCGTGAGCGCGCCTCATCCGAAGAGAGGGGAAAATACTCGGAAGCCGATGATTCATTGTATCCGAACGGCGAATATTCCGATGGAAAGAATTCTCCCCACTCCCCTGTTTCACGCATGTGTCCCACAATCTTCGCACAGAGACGATCGTACTCTTCGCGTGAATACGATTTATTGAAGATGCAGTACGACTGATTCTTGAGTCCCACACATCCCAAGACATCGTGACATGAAACGAGCTCACACGAGTACCACGTGTTTGAACTTGCGGTCACGTTGAGACAAAAAAATATCTTGTTGCTCTCGATAATGTCAACGGACTCAAGGACGGTTCAGGCTCAATCATAAACGAACGAAGCGTCCCATACATCGGCCGTCCGCCCAGAAGCTCGGACATACGCCATATTTTGGGACTCCGTCACAACGAACGAATCCCGCACATCTTTTGATCGGTAAATGTAATCCCCGGTAGACCGTTCGTTTCCGTGAGAATGGGTCGCGGGACGCTTGGATGAGGCGACAAATGCGTCCATCTTTGTACGGAGAAGATGGGTTCGGGAGAACGGAGTCGAGAGAAGCCGCTTGAAATATTCCTCTTTCGAGAGCTGTTGGTTGAACATGCAGTATTCACGATGCTGGAGACCAACACACATGAAGCAGTGCGTGCATTCCACGCAAGTATTACAGAAAAAGAGGTATCGACTCGAAGTGCAGTCATCACAGTACATGCATTCGTACAACGAAAAGCAATTGAGACATTCATAACACCGCTCCAGACCGTAACTCCACCAGGCATCGAGTGAAGATCGCAGCTTGGCTGAGTCTGTGGTGTAGCACGAGTCCTCGATGTCTGTCCCCATGATATTCATGTAGGCATTTTTCGCACCGTCAAGGTAATTGTTGAAGTCACTGTTTTCCAGGAGATCGGGGCGCGGATTCGCGAGTGCCATATGCGGCACATCTCGCCAGAGATCACGGAACTGCTCGAAGAACGGCCGAGAGAAATCAAATTCCCGCCCATAGGAGAGCGGATCCCACCGATCACTCTGCCAAGCCGCAACAGCATAGGACTTACCCGGGTTATCGGGCGAATACATCGAGACGGTCAATGTGCCTGTGAGGTCACAGGTTCGACGATAGAGTTTGCGCTCGTTGCGCCAGCTCGTGCGCCGCCGTTCGCGCTCATCGGGAGAGATTGTGGGGTATGGCAGCGTGAATGACTGCCCATTCCATATGGGCGAAACTCGCTCATAGAAATCTCGATCCGATGCGTACACCGAGAATTCCTCACCGGAGAGCCGACATGTCCGGGTTTCTACGATCGGGTCGTTCTGACGCAGGGACATTATTTCGCTTGACGATACGGGTGAAAAATACTTTATACCTATAACTCTATTCTTTCCAAGTATTTCTACGAAGAAAAGGAGCTTCTAGAGATGTACGAGAAGGAGAACGGATGCTACTTGAACCATTTTTGAGCACTTTCCCGCCGATGTGGACAGCCTGGCCAGCAACATGGTCGTTTTTTTCCGTCTCTCAAATTGTCCACAAGCCGTGCAATGTGATCTTTCCGTGTTTCTTCTTTCTTAGCGGTCGTTACCCAGCAGATCCATTCGTTTCGGGCAAGGGGCGATAACCCATTCCAGAGAACCACAAGATCGCGACTCGAAAGAATCGCGATCCGCATGTCTTCGGGGATGCCATGGACGGTGCCGGAAGCGACCTCGAGAGCGTTCATAGGATCTTGAAAAGAGAATCTCCGAGGAAATCTTCCTCTCCGCTTCACGCATGAGAGGAAGGTTATTGTTGTATCGTAGTTATCGAGACAAGCTTACAGAGTTCGTGGGCAACAGCACGGCATTGGCCACGATCTTGGCCGCTTCCGCTCGACT
>DDBV01000018.1:978-25221 GCA_002335145.1 Patescibacteria group bacterium UBA2023 | reverse complement strand
CTCCTCTCGGAAGCGATTCTTGATGTTCAAAAGAGTGCTCTACGCCTGCTCGATGCTGACGTAGATGTCGCGGTAGACGCGTCCATCGAAGCGTACGCGCTTGCGCTCAGTATATGCCACGATCCCGTCGCGCTCAGCGAAGAGCGTGAAATCGTTCCCCTGTCCGACTCCCTCTCCGGGCCAGAAGGTGTTTCCCTTCTGCCGGACCAGGATGTTTCCGGCGATGGCGGGCTGTCCGCCGTAGACCTTGACGCCGAGGCGCTTCGCCTGTGAATCACGACCGTTAGCGGTAGATCCCTGCGCTTTTTTGTGAGCCATATTCCGATACTAAGAAAAGTGTGTGTTTCGTAGAGTTTAACGCTTCGCGAAGCGAGCGTTTGCGCGGTTTGCCTCAGCCATCTTGTAGACCTCGAGCTTCTTCTTGAAAGCGTTTCCGGTCTCCTGCGATGCCTCGATGAGCTCCTGAGCGAGGAAGACGGAGAAGTCCGCTCCGCTCTTAGCACGAGCCGACCCGAGAATCCAGCGGCTCGCGAGAGCGAACTGACGTCCGGACGGAACCTCCTGCGGCACCTGGTAGATCGATCCTCCCACGCGCTTCGGGCGGACTTCCACCTTGGGCATGACATTGTCGACCGCCTTCTCGAATGCCTCGATCGGATCCTTGATCCCCTTCTCACGCATCGTATCGAACGTGTTATTTACGATCTTGAGGGCGAGGGAACGCTTCCCATCCTTCATGATGTAGTTGATGAACTTGCGAAGCCGTTCGGACTTAGCGTCAAGCGAGATATTTCCTTTGGTGCTCATAAGAGGCGTGAATTACTTGCAGAGATTTATTTCTTGACCTTCGGACGCTTGGTACCGTAGAGACTGCGCCCCTGGCGTCGCTTATCGATACCAGCGGTATCGAGGGTTCCGCGGACGATATGGTAGCGGACTCCCGGAAGGTCTTTGACACGACCTCCACGGATCATGACAACCGAGTGCTCCTGGAGATTGTGCCCTTCTCCCATGATGTAACAGATCACCTCGTACCCGTTCGTCAGACGAACCTTGGCAACCTTTCGGAGAGCCGAGTTCGGCTTCTTCGGAGTCATGGTGTACACCTTGGTACAGACTCCGCGCTTCTGGGGCGACGACATCGGGATGATTTCGCGCTTGAGGGAATTGCGGATGGACTGGAGTGCCGGAGATTTGCTCTTCTTCACTTTGTCCTTGCGTCCCTTGCGGATGAGTTGATTGATGGTAGTCATGACGACAAACTATTGAAATGGAAATTAACGCTTGGACCACTGGATCGCCTTTCGCGCCTTGTGAAGACCTGGCTTCTTGCGCTCGACCTTCCGGGCATCGCGCTTGAGGAGTCCTTGTGGCTTCAGGAGCTTGCGGACTTCCGGCGTTTCTGCTGTGAGAGCCCGAGCAATACCGAGACTGATTGCCTGGGCCTGCGCGCTCTCTCCTGATCCGGAGACTATGACGGAGAAGTGATACTTCCCCATGACTCCCGCTGCCTTGAACGGAGCGTGAATGACCTCGAAGAGGTCGGCTCGACCGATGTACTCGTTGAACGGACGACCGTTGATGATGGAGTCTCCCGATCCGGAGTACAGTCGAACCTGGGCGGTAGCGGTCTTGCGCTTACCGAGAGCGTATACGTAGCGTGCGTCTGCCATAGGATTTTACGGTTTTAGATGAGCGGTTGGGGCTTCTGCGCCTCGTACTGGTGGGTTGTCCCGGTCTCGAGCTTGAGACGGGAGACCATTCCCGATCGCTGACGATTTTTCGGGAGCATTCCGATGACCGCGAGCCGAAGAATCTCCGCGGGCTTCTTCACACGCATCGTCGAAAGCTTCTTCTCGTTGAGTCCTCCCATGTATCCCGAGTGGGTTCGGTAGAACTTATCTTCCTCCTTGTTTCCGGTGACAGCAATCTTATCAGCATTGAGAACGATGACGTAGTCCCCGTTATCGACGTGAGGAGAGAAGTCTACACGGTTCTTGCCGCGGATGACGGTCGCGATGAGTGTTGCGAGACGTCCGAGATTCTGACCTTCGGCGTCGACCACGAACCACTTGCGTTCGTTTCCGGCGATCTGCTTCGGCATGACGGTTTTCATGGTATCCTTGTGTTGAATTGAAATCTATTTGGTACTACGCGACAAATTCGATCTTCACGAGCTTGGCACTGTCTCCATCGCGGTACTTGATCGGCGTGATGCGGGTACATCCGGATGGACGATCCTTAAACTTCGGTGCAACGCGCTCAACGAGCTCGCGAGAACTCACCTCCGTATAGAGTACGGCCATTGCATCGCGGATCGCCTTCATGGACGAGTCGGCGGTATTCGCTGCGCGGACCATGCGGTCTACGAGGATCGAGAGTGCCTTCGCGCGCTTCTCAGTGGTAACGAGCGACTTGTGTAGGAAGAACGAGGTCGCGAGATTCCGCAGGACCGAACGCGAATGCTGTCCGGGCTTGTGATTGAAATCGAAGGTTTTTTTGACGCGGTGTCGCATGATGGAGAAATTATTGAGGTCGTTTGTTTGTTATTCGTCGCCGAGGAGCTTGTATCCTCGCTCCAATAGGGCATCTCGAACTTCGTTCATTGCCTTCTTCCCGAATCCCTTCACCGAAGAGAGTTTCGCCTCGGTGCACTTCACGAGCTGCTCGACCGAGAGGATCTCGGCATTCACGAGTGCGTTGAGCGTGCGGGGCGAAAGTCCGATGATTTCGATGGGAGTGTAGGTTTCGCGCTCCATCTCCATGGCGACCGTCTGCTTCTCGCGATCGAGGATCTGCTTGATGTCGGAAACGAATGCTCCCTCGATCTGCAGTGCCTCTTCGTTGAAGATTCCGAAGTAGGACGTGAGGAGATTTGAGCTGAATCGAACGGCATCTTCAGGAGACATTGCTCCGTTGGTTCGAACGACCATCTCGATCGAGTCGAGGTTGGTCATATCCGCGTAACGAACGCTCATTACCTCGTAGCGGACATTTTCGACGGGCGAGAAGTTTGCATCGAGGACGAGTACGTGGACATCGTCTTCCCGAGCCTTGAGCGTCTCGGTAGAGACATATCCGACCCCTTTCTCGATTCGAATGCTCATGTCGAGCTCGAATCCATCGCGATCGATTTCCGTAAGAACAAGGTCCGGATTGAGGATCTTGACCCCTGCGGAAGTCTCAATGTCCGATGCTTTCACTTGTCCAGCCTTCGACTTTCGAAGGTAGACCCACTCGACATCAGCTCCTTCCTTGCTCACGACGAGGCTCTTGAGGTTGAGCATGACATCGAGGATGCTGTCCTTGATTCCAGGAAGCGTCGAGTATTCGTGCGAAGCCCCCTTGATCTTGAGTCCGGTGACGCGCGCGCCCGGAATGGACGAGAGCATCACCCGGCGCATCGCATTCCCAATCGTGACGCCATATCCGCTCGGAAGCGGCTTGACGACGAACTTGACCTCGTTCGGTCCGATGGACTCGACGGAGATCTTGGGGACGCCGATGATGTTGTGGATAATGTGCATTGAGTCGAGGGAAATGAGTCTAAAATAGGGCCGAGACTATTTCTTTACTTCGAGTAGAATTCAACGATTCGAGCGATGTCCATCGCCTGGTCGAAATCATCCTTGGTCGGCATGCCAGTGACAGTGATTGTCATGCTCGATACATCCACATCGATCCAGCGGACAGCACTCACGGATCCATTGGAATTGTTCTGCTTGAACTCCTCGAACTCCGCCATAAACGACTTGTAGAGGGGGGATTCCTTGAGCTTCTCGCGCAGAGTAATCTTGTCTCCGACCTTGAGTGCGTAAGAAGGGATGTCGGCCTTCTGTCCGTTCACGAGGAAGTGAGCGTGGTTCACAAACTGGCGAGCCTGCATAATGGTGCGGGCGAGATTCGATCGGAAGACAACATTGTCAAAGCGCATCTCAAGGAGCGTGAACATAGTGTCACCCGTGATTCCGCGGCTCTTCACGGCCTTCTTGAAGTACGAAGCAAACTGCTTCTCGGAGAGGCCGTACATACGCTTGGCGCGCTGCTTGGAGCGAAGCTGCTGAGCGGAGTCGGAGCTCTTTCCGAACTTTCCGGCGGTCTTGCGAATCCCCTTCGAGAGATCATACTTCTCAGATCCGAAGAGGTTTACGCCTTCGCGGCGGCAGAGTTTCTTTTTAGGTCCGGTGTATCGCATGGGGCAATTTTAGATTTTTTAGAGCTTGCGGATCTTCTTCTTGCGGCATCCGTTGTGCGGAACCGGCGTCACATCGTAGATGGCATCGAGGTTGACTCCTGCGCTAATGACACCACGAATCGCCTGCTCGCGTCCTGGGCCGATTCCCTTAATATAGACGGCAGCAGATTCAGCTCCGTGGAGTGTCTTGGCTTTCGCAACAGCATTCTCAGTAGTAACCTGGGCGGCGTACGGGGTCGCTTCGCGCGCTCCCTTGAATCCAGCCGATCCACCAGTTGCCCACGTGAGGACGTTTCCATCGAGATCGGAGACGACCACATGGGTATTGTTGAGGGACGCATTGATGGCAACGCGGACCTGCGGAACATTTTTGCGGGTCTTCTTTGTGCGCTTGAGAGTCTTAGCCATAGCGGTTCGAAGTGATTACTTATTTTTTCTTATTGGCGATCGCGACAGGCTTCCCCTTGCGGGTACGAGCATTTGTCTTGGTCCGCTGTCCACGTACCGGCAGACGCTTCTTGTGCCGCTGTCCACGGTAGCAATTGATTTCCTCAAGCCGCTTGATATTCTGGACGCGGTCACGGCGGAGATCTCCCTCGATCATGTAGTTCTTGAGTTCGTCGCGGATCTTGTCGAGCTCCTCCTCGGAAAGAGTATCGATCTTGCGCGTAGGGTCGATCTTCGCAGCGGCTACGAGCTTCTTCGCAGTCGTGAGACCCACTCCGAAGATGTAGGTGAGGGCGATAACCGTGTGCTTTCCGTTCGGGAGGTTGATCCCGGCGATTCGTGCCATAATGGTGGTATGGTAAAATTATCCTTGTCGCTGCTTGTGCTTGGGATTCTTGCATCGGATGAGGACAACCCCCTTGCGGCGGATGACCTGGCAATCCTTGCAGATGCGTTTGACGGACGGACCGACTTTCATAATCGTTTGATTTGAAAAATTACGACTTGGCCGAGGTGGAAGCGGGCGGTTTTCCTCGGTTCCCCTTTCGGAAGGTGATTCGACCCTTCGTGAGATCGTACGGCGTGAGCTCCAGGGTAACAGAGTCTCCCGGGATCAACGTGATCCGGTTTTTTCGCATCTTCCCCGATATCTGCGCTCGTACGATGTATCCTTCCCCTGCGAAGTCGCCTGAGACTTGTACCTCGAAGACACCTCCTGGGAGGGACTTCATCACGGTTCACTCGACTTCTATCGTATCATCCTTCGCCATAGGGAACGGTCGCGTTCGCTCTCGGAACAAGAGGTAAAAAAGCTCGGGTATTGTATAAAAAAAAATCTGTATTGCAAATGATTTTTCGATGAAATAATGGATCCATTCTCGAGCCTGTACGCAGGAGAAAAATACTGCTGATGAAGAAGGTTCTGATCGGACGAAATCCGTCATGGAGAACGTTCTAGTTTCACGAATTAGGAAGGTTCCCGATTTTTTCGCTCGCGGATAATGCTCTCAAGACGACGGACGAGCATCGGCTCATCTGTCCCGAGTGCCGCGAGCGCATCGGCAAGAATCACGATCAATACAACATCGGTCAATGCGCGCGCATCGGCATTCCGCAGACCTCTGGCACCCGCGGGATCGAAGAATGCCATCTCCCCCACCGTATCGCTGGTCGACAGGATGGCGATGCGAGATGTGTCTCCGTTTCGGCAGCGGGAAATCTCGATCTCTCCAGAGGCGATAATGTAGAGTGCTGTCGCGGAATCACCCTCGAAAAAAAGCGTCTCTCCCGCAGCAAGCGCGCGCTTCTGGCAAAGCGACTCAAGCTTTGAGAGATCGCTCGCTCCGAACGGATCGAAGAGGGAGAAGGACCGAAGCGAAACCATAAGGGAAGAGTAGGAGGGAATGTCCCAAGTGTAGCAGAAGATCTCGCGGATGCAAGTCTCGGGGATACGCTTTACTGCTCTTGTTTGTTTTGTTCCAACGTTTTTTTCGCCATGCGAATGATACTGTTTCCGAACGGATGACCGGGGTGGATACGATCAAGCGGAACCCATTCAGCTCCATGCGTCTCGATCATATTCACGCGATCGAGCGATCCCATCTCGGCAACGATGAGAAAACGAATATCGTAGTGTGTATGCGCGGGCATATCGCCGCGAGCGGGAACCGGATGGATATCGAGGTCGAAAATCGCTGGATCCGGCACCGAGAGTCCGATGATCCCCGTCTCCTCCTGCGCCTCTCGCAGAGCCGCGGCGAGCAGGGTCGTATCCTCCGGGTCGACATGTCCACCTGGTTGAATCAACATGCCGAGCTTCACGTGATGGATCAATAGGGCGTGTGTCCGTTCGGGATTCACGATCCATGCCGAGGCCGTGATGTGTCCTACGGGATTGTACCGATCAACGAACGAGTCAGGATGGGACTCGACGAAGGAGATGAGGCGATTGCGGGATTCGTCATTGGGATACGCGCGAAGAAGCTCAAGCGTATCGGAGAGACAAGGCATGGCAGCTGTTGTTACGGGAATTTTTTGGTGACACACACTCGTGCCTGAGATCGAGGCAAAGCATCGGATAACGCATCGGGCGGCGGAGATTTCCAATCGGAGCCAATCGGGAAAATCGGATTCGATTTGCCGATCGGGTCCGATCCATCGTCACTCCGAGTGCTCGTGCGACAACGAGACGTCCGTGCTTGAAGCGCGGACGATGAACGTTATGCCGATGCAGGTATCGTTTCCTCGACGTGTCGTCCATATTCTCGAAGGAGCGAGAATATCCCCGGACAATCCCGTCTCCTCGAGAATCTCCCGGACGATTCCCGCCTGCGGGGATTCTCCGGATTCGAGGCGTCATCCGGGAATATCCCATTCTCCCGCCGCTTGAACGTCTTCGGCCGAACGGCGGAGAACAAGGAAGGTATCCTCGAAAAACACGACCGCCTTGACTGCCACAGGAAACTTGGAGTCATGATCAATCGCGTGTTCCATTTTGGTTGGCGTTCTGAAATTATTTTCTCTCCACCAGGGCATACGCTTCAATGACGTCTCCAATCTGCACCTTTACTTCGGTCTTGAGATTGATACCGCAGTCATTGCCGGCTTCGATAGTATTCACATCAACGACTCCGGATTTGAGATTGAGAATCTCTCCTCCTCCAATCTTCTTGCCATCGCGGACAATGCGGACCTTGGATTTGTTGTCCAGTCGTCCGTCCGTGACACCGAGTCCCACGATGAGCTTGGATTTGGAATCGTAGAAGATTGCCTTGATTTTAGCAGTTCCAATGTCTACATCATCGTAACGAACATCGATCATTCCCGTCACGATCGCTTCGATTTTCTCGAGAATATGGTAGATGACCTTCTTGTTGATGAATTCGATCTTGGAATCCTCGAGCGTGCGGCGTGCCTGCGGGTTGACGGACACGTTGTAAGCCACAAGGAGTGCCTGGCTCATTCCCGCCATGTAGACATCGTTGTCGTTCACGTCTCCCACTCCCGCGTTGATAATATTGATCTGTGTTTCGGCGGTCGCGCAATTCTGAAGCGCGCCGCGCAGGGCCTCGAGCGATCCACCAGAATCGGCCTTGAGCACGATCTTGAGCTGCTTGAGATTCCCACTCTTGAGCTTGCCAAGCATCACATCGAGCGAAGCTCCCTCGAAGGTACGGATACTCTTTGTTGCCTTGAGCATAGCGAATTCATGCGCCATCTTCTCAGCGGTCGGCAGGTCGGACACAACCTGGAGGACATCCCCTCCCTCCACCGGGAGATTGAATCCCGTAATCGTGATCGGCGTCGATGGGCCAGCAGATTCGAGGCTACGTCCGCGGAAGTCACGAAGAGATCGAATACGCCCATGCGCCTCCGAGCAAACGATCGCATCACCTTTGCGGATGGTACCAGTATTCACGAGAACCGTGGCAACCTGTCCGAGCTTAGGATCGAGGCGGGCTTCCACGACCGTGGCGACTCCCATTCGGTCAGGATTAGCCTTGAGCTCCTGCATGTCGGCCACGAGCAAGATCATGTCGAGCAGGGTATCCATACCAAGACCGGTCTTCGCGGAGACCGGAACCATAACGGTCGTTCCTCCCCAATCCTCTGGAATGAGACCATGTTCGGCGAGCTGCCCCTTTACGATGTCGGGATTCGCTCCTTCTTTGTCCATCTTATTGATGGCCACAATGACCGGAGACTCAGCAGCTTTGGCGAGCTCCACGGATTCAATCGTCTGAGGCTTCACCCCCTCATCGGCAGCAACAACAATGATGATGATATCCGTGAGTTTTGATCCGCGTGAGCGCATGAGCCCGAATGCAGCATGTCCCGGGGTGTCAAGGAAGGTAATCTTGCGGCCGTTTTTCTCCACTTGGTAGGCTCCGATCTTCTGGGTAATCCCTCCTTCCTCGCTCGCAGCGACAGTGGCACTGCGGATATGGTCGAGGATCGAGGTTTTTCCATGGTCAACATGCCCCATGATACTAATGACGGGTGCGCGATCCACGAGCAGGGACGCATCCTCCTCCTTCATGAGCTCAGAAACATCTCCATCGAGAATATCCATAGATGATACCCCTGCCTGCTCGGCACGCTTGGCATTGATTCCGAAGGCTTCTGCCACGAGGAAGCTCGTATCAAAGTCGATGCGAGTATTGAGATTCGCGAGCATTCCGTTCTTCATGAGCTCGGCGAGAATCTTCCCCATCGGGATACCGATCTTCTCGGAGAGTTCCTTTACAGAGAGGACTTCCGGGATCTGCACTTCTTGGCCAGTTCGGTCCACGAGAACCTGTTGGATATCCTCAACGCGTTTCTCCTGTTTTTTCTGCTGATGTCCACCAGCTTTCTTAGCGCGACGAAATCCGGAGCGGTCATCATCCGATGGCCCCCCTCGCTCCCGGATGGTGCGACGACGTTCTTGGTCATTATCGGGGCGACCATTTCCGCGAGACTCGACCTTCTGGCGGGAGTAGGACTTGAGACGATGTTCTTTTGTTGGAGCCGAAATCCTTGGCGAATCCGAAGAAGTCTCCGAACTCTCGGCCGAGACTGGTCGCGGTTGGGCTTTTTCGAAGCTGATAATCGGTTTTGTCGAGCGACGCTTTTCTGGAAGACTTGGTCAAACTTGGGCGACGGAACGAGACGGAGCCGGGGCCGGAGCCGGGCGGGCGGGCGCGGGACGCTCGACATGACGCGGAGACTCGCGGCGGGAAAGCGGCTCGAACGGCTTGGATTTCTCGACAGGAGCAAACGAGATCTTCGGACGGCGATCATCGGGCTTCTTTTCGGTGAGCCGGTTCGGTTGGACCGGAGCGGGTTCGGCGACAACAACAATCTCTGGTGCAGATACGACTGGCTGGCTTGGGGCATTTTCAGCCGTATCGACCTTCTTTTTGATTTTAACCTTCGCGGGCTTCTTCTTGTCGTCAGCGGCATCCGCCTCGGGAGAAGTGCCAATAGAGGCATAGTAATCGTCTATCGAATTTTTTTTGTCTGCCATGAAAAAAGGAAGGTGATGCGGGTCCGAGCGAAACGAAAGAATATCCGCCGTCCGGACGACGAGCGTAGTGTATGCAATATAGCGCGAAAGTCAAAGAAAGGTGCGTGTCCAACGAGATTCGCCAAGCAATCCTGGGAGTTTACGAGGGAGGAAGCGAGATCCATTGTAATGGAGAAAGAGGGAAATGGCGGATCTCGGGTCGTATTTTCTTTTTCGTGCGAAATCGCTACACTCTACTCGCTTAGTGCATCAATCAACTCCAATGAATGTCATCATTCTCGCTGGCGGCAGCGGCACGCGTCTCTGGCCGATCTCACGCAAATACTATCCCAAACAGTTCGCTGACATTCCCGGCTTCGGTGGTCGGTCGCTCTTCGAGCGGACGCTCAAACGGGCGAGACGATTTGCAGAACCAGAAAAAATCTTCGTTGTCACGGGAGATGCTTACTACTTCCATGTCGTCAATCAATCGGAACGCTCTGAGGTTCGCTTGCCAATAGAAAACATTTTCGCTGAACCGGAAGCCAAGAGTACGCTCGCGGCGATTGCTGCGGGACTCTCACTCGCTCGATCCGAAGATGAACCGTGCCTGATCCTGCCGTCAGATCACATCATCCGGGACGAGGAGCGTTTCGCACAGGTTGTGCGATCCGCCGAGTCGGTCGCTCGAGAACAGATCGTCACATTCGGTGTCGCAGCGGAATATCCCGAGACCGGCTACGGCTACATCGAAGCGGAGACCTCGGGATGCACCGGCATCTCCCCCATCCGCCGCTTCCATGAAAAACCCGACCACGAGACCGCCGTGCGCTATATATCGGAGGGATTCCTCTGGAATGCGGGGATATTCCTCATCTCTCCGGCAGTATTCCGCCGGGAAGTGGAAGTCTGCCACCCACAGTTCGCATGAGCTTTTTTTTCGGAGACACCGCTGCGCGACCGCTATGCCGACCTTCCGAGCATCTCCATCGACCATGGCCTCTTGGAGCAGAGTCAATCAGTAAGCGTTGCTCCTACCGGCGAGATCGGATGGAGCGATCTCGGGAGTTTTGATGCGATCGCTGGGCATCTGGGTGAACAATGAGGCAACGAGGTCATCGCGGAGCGTGCCTCCAATAATTTCGCCGTCTCCGACAAGGCTGGCAAGACCGTGGCACTCGTGGGTGTGGATGATCTCGTCGTTGTGGACACGCGCGATGCGCTACTCGTGGCACGTAAGGGTGCGACCCAAGACGTAAAAAAAATTGTCGACGCGCTCGACGCGCGCGGCCGGGAAGAATCGAAGTTCGGCCTTACGGTCTACCGTCCATGGGGGAGCTACACCATCATCGATGAGGGCACGGGATTCAAGACCAAGCGGCTCTCCGTGCTCCCAGGCAAGAAGCTCTCCTCGCAGATGCACCACCACAGAAGCGAACACTGGGTGGTGGTCTCCGGCACGGCTCAGGTAGAGGTCGATGATCGGTCGATTCTGCTACGTAAATGAGAGAGTACCTTCATTCCCATGGGGTCCCGGCACCGCCTGGAAAATCCTGGAAAGGTAGAGCTCCATATCATCGAGAGTCAGATCGGGGACTATCTCGGCGAAGATGATATTGTCCGGTTCGATGACGAATACGGGCGAGCATAGTCCGGGAAAAAAACATGAGCATCTCCCATTGTCATCGAAGGAATGGTCTTGCATTCTTCTCGTCAGATCACTATCATACGATCTAGAAATGTTTTTGGTTATGTCCGATCTCGAACACATCCTTGCCGAGAAAGATCGTCGATTTCTCGACCGTCTCGCCCGCCCGCTCGGGGAAAATTTCGTATTCAGACTCGGTCGTTCGTATTATAAGTTTCCGAATTACCCCTGGTTCTTCTTCGGAAATGGGGTCGATCCCGCTGCAGCGATGCGCCGACAAGTGCGGTTGGTTAGCCGTCGTTTCGGTCGATACTGCCGCCTCGCAAGAACGGTCGTTGTCCCTTACTCGGAAGGATACTTCCTCAAACAGGAAACGGTAGAGGCAGAGAAAATCTCTCTCGACATGATCGAGAGAGACGCCAAGGTGCGAGAAGCGGTATCGCGCCTGCTCTCGGACAATGACCAGCTCTGGGAACAACACGGCTACTACCTCGACATGATCGGGAGCGAAGGCTTCTCCGATCCATCGCGACTGCATAATCTCCTCTGGGATGGGGAGCGGATCGTGCTATTTGACTTTGGTATGCTCAATGCCAGGTCTGCAAATCCCCTCTTTGCGGCGGTAAGCGTGGCCCTGCATGAACTCCAACGATGATACCTCCGCAAATATTTGGAGAATATCGGTCACCCCATGGAAACGAACGTCTCCCACCGTCCACGTCGACGGGGTTAGGATTCTCCCTTTCTTCGAAATGGGATCTTGGAGACGACAGACGCGACAGCAAGAAGGGCGAGAGTCCAGCCGATTCCTTCGTTCATGCCACCGAAAGCGGTGACATAATCAGCATCCGGCCAGAAACGAGCGTCCCGCCAACACACCATCCAACCAACGAATCCAAATGCGAGACAGGTTTTTGCCTTGCCCCACATGGTAGCCGCGGCCGTAAGCCATGGACGAGCGACCGTCCCAACGAAGTCCGCAAGAGCGAGAAGAACAAGCCATACTGGTGATTCGATCCAACCAATCCACGCGAAGTAGGTGAGAATGGGAAGGTAGACGATCTTATCCGCGAGAGGATCAAGCCATTTGCCAGTCTCGGATACCAGACCGCAAGCGCGAGCGATTGCCCCATCAATGAAGTCCGTTGCCATGGCAAAGCCAAGAAGTCAGACGGCAGTGATGGTAGCTGTCCAGCACAAATCGAAACAAAACCCTCGGGATGCAAGCTGAGACCAGAGGATTACCGGCACCGCGATTCCCAAAATGATCCGAAGTATCGACCAGGCATTAGGGTGGAGCCACGGCCTCTCGATCACAACACGCCGGACAGCATGGAAACGCAGGAGAGCATGGACGAGGAGCAGTGTCCCTACGGCACTGCACAGAAATACGAACGCAAACTCCCCGGTAAAAACCGGATCAATCGGGGCGATTTTCATGGACAAGACGGGTTATTGGAATCGATAGATACCATTCTAGTATGGTACTTTCTTCCATCCCATGAGGAAGGAAATCATATTGAATATGCCCGATAATACCGGACCAAGCAAGAGAATGAACAGGGCTTGTGAAGTGGTTGGCACATACCACGGCAGCGCGAGGACGAGGGCCGCGAGAACGTAATCAATTCCGTCCCAGGGCATCCAGCGCGCACCAGGTGGGTGGCCCATGCGCCGCTTGACGGCACTCTCCGCCATATCACCGAAGAGTGCGGCGAAGCCGAGCCACGAACAGAATCCAACGAATTCGGCCGGAGAGAACCCCTCGACGAATACCGAGAAAGCAGGATCGAGCGGAGCAACAAACAGGAGTACGATACCCGCGAATGCGGCCGAAAGAACTCCGAATACCAGTCCGCGCCAAGTTTTGTTGGCTCCGAGTACGGAAGGCCAAATCGGCCACGTCCAAGATCTCATGAATGGCACGTTCTTGATCACGACGGGCGTACCATTCGCAATGAATGCCGGAGCGTAGATCAGAAGAACGAGAATGAAAGGATCGAGCCAGTGCATAGTGTAAGGATTATGCGGTGATTTCTCCAGACCCAACGACCCGATCGCCCTCGTACGCGACAGCGACCTGTCCGGGTGTGATCGCCCGCTGCGCCTGCTCGAAGCGAATAACGCCCGTGCCGTCCGGCGATATCTCAACCTCGGCTGGTTGGTCGGACTGGCGGTAGCGAATCTTGACCCCGGCACGAAATGCTTCGGACTGGGGTGGACCAATCCATCGCCAACGTTCGATCCGACATTCCCATGAATAGAGCCTCGGATCATGCTCCTCACCGACGATGAGCGTATGTGTTGCCATGTCTTTGGCCACAACGAATCGAGCCGGACCACCCCCAACTCCGATACCCTTACGTTGACCGATCGTATAGATTTCGATTCATTCGTGATGTCCGAGGCGATTTCCGGCCGTGTCCACGATGTCTCCGGAATGCAGATCAATGTGCTCGGCAAGAAATTCGCGAATACCTACCTTGCCAATAAAACAAATCCCCTGACTATCGGGACGTTCGGCGTTTGGCAGACCAAAGCATCGTGCGAGATCGCGAACCTCTGTCTTGCGGATACCGCCGACGGGGAAGAGCGCGAAATCGAGCTGTTCCCGCGAGAGACCAGAGAGAAAATAGGACTGGTCTTTCGTTTCATCCAGACCCTTTCGCAAGAACACATCGGACTCCGACAGCTCGAGTCGAGCGTAATGTCCGGTCGCAACCGCGTCAAAACCGAGCGATTTTGCCCGCTGAGCAAAGACATCGAATTTCACGAGCGTATTGCAAAACACGTCCGGATTGGGCGTGAGTCCACGCGCATACGTTTCGGTGAGGTAGCGCACGATCCGTTCATGGTACTCGCGCCGCAGATCGAAGATGAAGAAATTCGTGATGCCGAGATACTCCGCCACTCGGATCGCTTCATCTCGGTCGATGCGTGTCGGACAATTCCCATTGTCGGAGACGTAGTTTTTCATGAATCCTGCGGATACCTCGTACCCGGCATCGATGAGGAGTTTCGCCGAAACGGCGGAATCAACGCCACCAGAGAGTCAGACGAGGACTTTTTTTCGTGCCGTCATAATAAAAAAGAAGAGGGGGTCATTGTATCGAGATCCTTCGCTGAATCCAACCGGAAATTCACGATCTCGCGTGCCGAGAATTGACGAGTATGGGTGCTATATGGTACGATTGAAAAGAATTGATCTTCTAAAACAAAAACCATGGTCCTCGCGG
The DNA here is from genome assembly GCA_002335145.1 of Patescibacteria group bacterium UBA2023. Classification (GTDB taxonomy): domain Bacteria; phylum Patescibacteriota; class Gracilibacteria; order BD1-5; family UBA2023; genus UBA2023. Next base: position 10,708 of record DDBV01000018.1, on the reverse strand, counting down.
CAAAAACATCCATACGGGCGGATGATCAAGAAATTGAAGCGCATGGAGAGGCAGATTCGGCATCATGAGTTGTCGCCGAGACAGTAGTACGGAAGATACAGATCGTCCACGCCGCAACAAGCGGAGAGGGATACCAGAGCCACGATCTCCCGAATTCCACGGGATCGGAATTCCGATGGGAAATCGAGGTGTCGGATGAGATACGCGATCGCGTAATCGATGCGCTCTCGGAATACGGCAACGCTCCGCGACTCAAATCTATGCTCGCGGACAATATAAATTTCGATGAGGTAAAGATCCAGGGGATCGACACCGATAGCATCGGATCTTCGTGGCAAATGGGCGCAACGGCCCTGTTTGATCCGGTGGACGGATGTGAACACGCGGCATACCTCCGCATACCGGTGAAGTTTCGCTCCAATCGCACCGGGGTCTCTACGACGGTCGAGATCGCATTCGATGTGGCGAAGATATTTATTGAATGAGGTACCTGCCGATTCGAAATGACGAGATCAGCACTCGCAACACCGTTTGGATTTCCTTGGGTCACTCACGAATGGAATCGCCTCATTGCCGAGTTCAAGCCATTCGCTTCCGAAATTGCGAGCCGCATCCACGATGACGGAATCAATATTCCGCGGCACGCGACCGGATCAATCGCCTAGGTTTGAGACTTCCACCATTCCAGATATTCCCCTCTCGATCGGCGGTAGTCTACAATCGGTAAAGGATACGAACCGGGGCTATTCTCCGGAAGCCATTTTCGCACATACTCCCCGAGTGGATCGAATTTGGCACGCTGCACCTCCGGATTGAACACACGGAAATACGGAGCAGCATCTGCACCGGTACCAGCAGACCACTGCCAATTACCGAGATTGATGGCTGAATCGTAGTCCAGGAGTTGCTCGGCGAAGACCCGCTCACCGAGTCGCCAGTCGAGTCGCAGGAGTTTGGTTGCAACATTGGCCGTAAGCATTCGTATGCGATTGTGCATGTGGCCGGTCGCGGCAAGCTCGCGCATGCCGGCATCCACGAGTGGAAAGCCGGTCTTTCCCTCCTGCCAAGCATCGAGCATCTCAGAGTCCTGACTCCAGGCGATCCCACGGTATTTTTCTCGAAACTCCGTATGTGCCGATGCGGGAAACCGGGATAATAGCATTGTGAAGAATTCACGCCAAACAAGCTCGCCAAGAAGCGTTGTGCTCTGTTTTTTGGCGAGTATCGCACATTCGCGCGGCCCAACAGCACCAAGACGCAACGCAACCGAGAGGCTGGTGGTCCCATTCGGGTCGTCGACTCGGTCGCGCCGATCTGCATAGCAGGTCCAGTCGGGATTATGGGGCATGTCGAGCCGTACGGACTCGAAAAACTGTTCGATGTCGAGAGACTCCCGTGACGGAAAGTCCTCCTGACGAGACGGAAGCCACTGAATTTTCGGGAGAGTGTTACCTGCCACGAACCACTCACGACTCTCGAAGATCTCATGCCAACGCCGAGCATACGGGCCGTACACGAGGTATGCGGACCCGTCCGGTTTGCAGACAGACCCGATCGGGAGCATGAGGGAATCTTCGTATTCCCGGTAGTCCACGGAGTATTTCGCACACAGATTCCGGCGCTCAGTCGACCGAGCCACGCCCCCGGGATCATACTCCCGACAGGCTGAAACAGCCCGAACCACACCGGATCTGAGCATCTTCTCAAGCCAATCAAGCTCATTTCCCGCCACTACCGAGATTCATCCTCCATGTCCACGGAGCTGTTCGTGCATCCACCGGAGACGGCGGTATACGACAGACTCTTGACGGGAATTGTACCCATACGGCCGAGTGCGATCGAAAACGAATGTCGCGGCAACGGGGAGACCATATCGCGCGGCAGCATCGAGCGCGAAGTGGTCGTGGAACCGCAGATCGCGACCGAAAAGATGGAGAGTATACGGGGTGTCCATAGGAATATAAAAGGCTCCCGGGAGTATATCCGGAAGCCCCTCAGAGCGCAATACGACTACGCGGCCGAACGGTGCGGAGCGAAATTATCGTTGGCTGCCGGCTTCGATTGAGCCTCGGCCACATTGATAACGCGCGTAAGAAATTGGTATCCGTCAAACTGTTCGACCGCGGCATCGGCGTCAGCATCATTCTCGTAGGTCACGAATCCGAAACCCTTGGACCGACCTCCGGCCTCGGTGATGATGACGGCCTCGCGTACCGGTCCGAGCTCAGCGAAGAGTTCGTAGAATTCCTGCTGGGTCGCCTTCCAGTCGATCCCGCGCACGAAGAGCTTTTTTGCCATAGAGAAGAAGAGAGAGGTGATAGTCATACCCCTCGCACCGGAACCCGCACCCGACCGACACGAAAGCGTACGGACGAAATGGTAAAGTATTAATTTCGATTCGTCAAGGAATGAATGCGGTGAAATCGTTCGAAAGGAATTATCGGTTTTTTATACAAACTCTCGACCGAAAATATTTTTCCAACCACTTCATCGTATGTTCGACAATCAACAAAAGGCTCTTCTCCGTATCGCCGATGCTGGTGAATATATCCTCAAATGCCGGTGGCGGAAAAAATGCTTCGACATGCCGTCAGGGGACGCGGTGCATTCCTGCACTTCAACAAAGAAGACCCTGCAACGCAAAGCCTCAAACAAACTGAATGGCACCGCAGTATTCAACGAGCAACTTTGCAGGCGGCGATTGCTAACGGACAAGACTCTGTCGATATATCGGAAAGCGGAAGTTTGTATAGCACGCATGATTTTCATTACGCATTCGGAAGAGTGAATTATCGCTTTTCTGGGGCAAGAGTTGTTTGAAAGCAATGGCTTACAACCATGCGAATCAGTGATACCTATAATTTCGAGGAACATCGACAGGGGCTTGAAAAGCTCATGGGAGTATTGGCGATCTTCTTAGATGAGTATGGCGATAATGTCCAAGAGCGTGGAAATGTTCCATCATATAATTGGACCATGCTTGTACAAGATGAAATATCAGTGTAATATCGTTATTATGGAGGCAAAAACACTCATAATACCTGACATTCAAGAGACAGAATCAATTATCTCTCAATTTTGGATGAAACCCATACGCATGGTCGCACTCGTAATAAAAGTAGCGATATGGTAAATATTGGTACGAGAAATGGTGTTAGGATTCGATGAACACCAAATCGTATGGTACGCGCTCGATCCGAATCGGTGGAGTTGGAGTTGGTATCTTGGTATCGGTGCATTTGTATCGGAATTTCCATCCGTCCGTCCGTTTCGCAACAGAATTGATATCATACTTATTGGATTGACAGTTATCGTATTTATCAGTTTTTCTATCGTGGCAATGCTCATCGCCTCCGGCGGCATGATCGGTCCCGGGTACGGCAACATGCTTGACGACGGATATACGCCCGAGCAAATCGAAAGCATGCGTCCGAGATAGGGTGGTAAAAAATTTTCATCACGGGATTTTTCGCATATAATCGCGGTCATATAGCTTCTTCGATTTGACCTCATGGATTTCCTGCGTACCAGCCTCCTCGATCTCGTTACTCTCGTCCGGAGCGGACAAACCTCGCCATCTGACATATTCGATGCATATCGTGCCCGTATCGAACGATACAATCCGGAGCTGCGCGCCTACACAACCCTCCGAGATAAGCCTGAAACATTCGCGGGAGCTGATACACCGTTCGCCGGGGTGCCGTACGCCGTGAAGGATCTCTATTTGGAAAAGGGGATCCGCACCACCGCGAGCTCGCGGATGCTCGAGCATTTCATCGCGCCGTACGAATCCACTGTGACCACCAGGATCATGGCGGCCGGAGCCTCGAATCTCGGCAAGGTCACGCTCGATGAATTTGCGATGGGAGGAAGCGGAGAAAAATCGGCTCTAGACATAGCCAAGAACCCATGGGATACGGAGCGGATCGCCGGAGGATCGAGCTCCGGATCTGCCGTAGCAGTGGCGGCGGGGCTCGCTCCCTTCGCGCTCGGGACCGATACCGGAGGGTCGCTCCGACAGCCGGGAAGCATGTGTGGCGTTGTCGGATTCAAGCCGACTTACGGACGCAACTCCCGCTCGGGAATCATCGCTATGGCCTCGAGCCTCGATACTCCTGGTACCATCACACGCACGGTACGCGATGCCGCGTATATCTATGGGATCACGGCGGGACATGATCCTATGGACTCGACGAGCCGGACGGAATCAACCGCGATCAATGCGACCATCTGGGATCGAGATCGTCTCGATGGTATGCGAGTAGGAATCCCCAAGGAATATTTTATCGATGGCATGGATGCGGGTGTCCGCCGCGAGATCGATGCCGCGATCGCAAAACTCGCCGATCTCGGAGCCGAGATCGTGCCGGTAAGCCTGCCGAATACCGAATACTGCCTCGCCGTCTACTATATTGTCATGGCGGCGGAGGTCTCCACCAATCTTGCCCGCTATGATGGCATTCGCTACGGACACGCGGCCGATACTGGCATGGATATCGCCCTCAACCGCTCCGGAGGATTCGGTGCCGAACCAAAGCGACGCATCATGATGGGATCGTTCGTGCTGTCGGCCGGATTCTACGATGCCTACTATCGTAAGGCTTCGCTCATTCGCGAGCTCGTACGCAACGATTTCCGCCAAGCATTCGAACAGGTCGACGTGATCGCCACACCGGTTGCACCCACAGTCGCATGGCGATTCGGAGCCACGGGGGACGATCCGGTGAAAATGTATCTGGAAGATGTGTTCACAGTTCCCGCAAGCCTGGCAGGACTCCCCGCCCTCTCGCTCCCGGTCGGGTACGCTCTCCCCACGGACGGCGGTACTGTGGAGATGCCGGTGGGTCTCCAGATCATAGGGCCACAGCTCGGAGAAGAAAAAGTCTTCTCGGTGGCGCACGTCTTGGAGATGGCGACGATCGGGAAGAGAAGGGTGCCTATTGATTTTGAAGAATAATCTCTATGGGTCTAGCATATCCCCCATAGAGTATCGTTATCGTATCTCCAGTTCCCGTCTCGAATTCTCCCGCACCGTCCGCACGAAGAAATCCTCGATCGGCTCATCGAGTCCCGCGACCGGACGATCCGCCACGATCCGTCATTCGTGGATGATCGCGAAACGATCGCAGAGAGATTCCACATCGGAGAGAATATGCGTATTGAAGAAAACGGTCACCCCTTCACGCTTGAGATCGAGGATAATATCCTTCACCATTTTTCGGCCGATGGGATCGAGACCGCTCATGGGTTCATCCAAGAAAACGATGCGTGGTTGGTGGATAATCGCCTGTGCGAGGCCGATACGCTGGAGCATTCCCTTGGAGTATCCGGAGAGCGTACCATCTCCGTGACGAGAAAGAGCCACGCGATCCAGGAGTTCCTCGATCCGTTCGTCCCGGAAGGATTTCTTCATCCCGTAGAAATCAGCATTGAATCGGAGGAATTCTCGACCGGTAAGATATTTGTAGAAATACGTCTGCTCTGGCATGAAACCAATCTCGTACTTCGTACGATGCGAAAGCGGACGACCGAGGACCTCGATTGATCCTGAATCAGGACGGATAAGACCGAGGACGCACTTCATGGTCGTGGTCTTGCCCGCACCGTTCGGACCGAGAAATCCAAACGTCTCACCCTCAGCGACACAGAGCGATACGTCATCGAGGAGGAGCTTCTTTTTGATTGTCTTTCGGATCGAGCGGATCTCGAGAGCGGAGTTGCTGGACACAGCAGAATCAGACATGGAGCGCATGAAAATCAGAATTTTTCGGTTCAAACGGACCTATTCACACCTGAAAGCCATTTTGAGAAATATTCTCATTTAGGCCTTTAGCGGCGCGAATAAGCGATGTCTATTAACCCCGCGTTAACCGACCCCATTATAGAATGAGCGGGCAAGAATGCAAATCACTCCTTTCCGGAGTCTATCAATAACCCTTCTTCCACCATGGCAGAACAACACGATTTCGACATGGCCAAGATCGATACCCTCGCTCCACTCTTCGAGCTTCCGGCGTACGATCCTGCCACCGATGATCAGACGACCGTAAGCCTCGCATCGCTCAAGGGGCAATGGACCGTCCTCTTCTACTATCCGGCGGACTTCACCTTCGTCTGTCCGACAGAGCTCAAGGATATGGCCGATGCAAAGGCGAAGTTCGATGAGCTCGAAGTAACCATCCTCGCGGCAAGCACCGATACGGTCTTCTCGCACCGCGCCTGGACTCGTCACGAGATGCTCATGAAGGGATTTCCCTACAAGATGCTCGCCGACCACAATGGAGATGTAGCATACCGCTATAACCTCCTCGATGAGAATACGGGGATCGCTGCACGCGGAACCTATATCATCGATCCGGACGGAATTATTCGCGGAATCGAAGTGACCTCCGGACCTCTCGGACGCAACAGTGACGAACTCATCCGCAAGATCGAGGCACTCCAGTTTATGGAAAAGAATCCTGGCACTGCCTGCCCCGCGAAGTGGGTGGCGGGAGCCAAGACCCTCAAGCCATCTGTGAAGATTGCCGGAGAGGTTGGAGAGCAACTTCAGTAGTACGAAAGTCGGGGTCTCTTTTATAAAAACACCACCCATTGGGTGGTGTTTTTGTCGAATTCTATGCACCTCACATATCACGAATGATCGGCCAACGACCGGAACCATCAAGAAACCGGGACGAGAGAGGCAAGAAATGCACAGCGAGCAAATCATGCTTCTTGCGACGAAACAGCGCGTCATCCCGTTGGTCTACCATCCCGACATCCAGATCGTATAAAACGGCCCCGTTGCCGATGACGACCGTATCGTCTGGTCCGCGCAGCGATGGCGTGACGATACGAAATTCAGATACTTCGCACGGCACTGCGGCGGACTCATCGAATCCCGATGCACCGCGCGGGATTCCGCGATCATCGAGGAAGAGCACGCTCCTCTCTTGCTCGGCTCGTGACATCTCACGAAACTCCTCATCCGGTATTTCCTGATAGGAAACCGCGAGTGCCGGGTGGCCTGGGTGAGCCCGTACGTAAGACGACCAATGAAAAAATGCACTTGTCATGGTAGTCTCGGAGTATGAGGCTCGAAAAACATGCTCTAGCCACGAGAGTGGGTCAAGGATACGCCCAATCGCTTCGCGACACGCAAGAAATGAAGCGACAGAATCGGCAGTATTGTGCATATCAGCAAGCAGCTCATCATCTCAGTGGCTATTGAGTTCGACTGCCTGTGCGTCATCATCAATCCATGTATGAACATTCGCTACAAGACTATCCCGATGGGAGAGGAAATCACGATGATCGTTTGCCGATGTTATATCGGGGGCTTTATCCGACTCGACACGAGCGAGAAGTCGGCGACATGTCTCGAGCATCCCCGCACTTGCAGAGGCGAAGGTTGCTCCTTCCTGCACGAGTGATTCCTGCTCCGCTCACACAATCGCGCATGTCCGCTCGTGGAGAGCGAGGAGGGTGGCAACACGCTCGGCAATATCGCCGACAAACTCAAGCACGACACGGCGACGGTGGGAAATCCTAATGCGTGTACCGAGCTCTCACGCCTGCGGATCGCGGTCGATCAGGATCGACAATCCTGGAGACGAAAGCCTCTTCTGGTACGGTTCGCCATGCTGATTGGAGGAGTGGCCCGAATGGGCCACGGCTTGAGCGGAAGTCATGGCGACAAAAATCATAGAGTGGTGCGGACAAGATAAATTTACTATTTTTTTATACCTGTCAATACATGTATCGGGTTTTCTACTTTCTTTCATGTGACGAACATCGACTTCCTCGTGTTTGCAAATGCCCGAGAAATCCCTATACTTCAGCGGAATATCGAATCTTTTTGCCGAATGTCCACCGAATCGAACGAGACTGAAGAACAACCAATATTGCCCATACCGATGGGCATGTCATACTCGGGGGATACCGAGGTATCCATTGTCCGCGAGATGGAGACGTGCTACCTCGACTACGCCATGAGCGTCATTGTCTCGCGAGCCCTGCCGGACGCCCGCGATGGAATGAAGCCCGTACACCGCCGCATCCTCTACGCCATGTACGATGGCGGGGCTCGTGCTGGGACCAAGTACCGCAAGTCCGCCCGTATCGTGGGAGACGTACTCGGACGGTACCACCCGCACGGAGACTCGTCCGTCTACGATGCCATGGTCCGCATGGCTCAGGATTTTTCCATGCGCTATACGCTCGTGGACGGACAGGGAAACTTCGGATCGATGGACGGCGACTCCGCCGCCGCGATGCGATACACCGAGGCCCGAATGGACAAGATCACGGAGTATTTGCTCTCCGATATCGACAAAGAGACCGTGGATTGGCGACCAAACTACGATGCTTCGACCGAAGAGCCGAGCGTCCTGCCTGCGCGCATCCCGAACCTCCTCCTCAATGGATCGGTAGGAATCGCCGTTGGTATGGCCACGAACATACCGCCGCACAACCTCTGAGAGCTCGTGGACGCGCTCATCTACCTGCTCCGACACGAGAATGCGGACGCCGTGGAAACGGAAGAACTCCTCGATTTCGTGAAGGGACCGGATTTTCCCACGGGCGGAATCATCTACAACCGTAAGGACATCCTCAATGCCTACGCCACTGGGCGAGGGAGCGTGGTATTGCGCGGGCGCGCCGAGATTACGGACGTAAAATCCGGACGCCAGGCGATCGTCATCAGCGAAATCCCCTACCAACTCAACAAGTCGAACTTCGTCATCAAGATTGCGGAGCTCGTACAGAACAAGGTCATCGTGGGTATTCACGACATCCGCGATGAGTCGAACAAGGAGAGCGTCCGAATCGTGATCGAGCTAAAGAAAGATGCCTTCCCGAAGAAGATTCTCAACCAGCTCTACAAACTCACGCCGCTCCAGACCTCGTTCGCATTCAACATGATCGCGCTCGGAGACCGCGGCCGCCAACCACGGCTTTTCAATCTCAAGGAGCTGCTCCTGGAATTCGTGGAGCACCGCCGCGAAGTAGTGGAGCGTCGCACTCGCTACGACCTACGGATCGCCGAGGAGCGGGCACATATATTGGAGGGCCTCAAAATCGCACTCGACAACATCGATGCCGTAATCGCCACCATCCGTGCTGCCGACACACGCGAGCAGGCCAAGAGTGATCTCATGGCGAAATTCGGCCTGTCCGAGCGTCAGGCTCAGGCGATCCTCGAGATGCAGCTCCAGCGACTCGCGGGCCTCGAACGCCAAAAAATCGAAGATGAGCTCGCCGAGAAGCTCGCACTCATTGCGGATCTCCGGGACATTCTCGCCAAGCCCGAACGCATCACAACGATCATCGGAAACGAACTTCTTGAAGTCAAAGAGAAATTTGGCGATACGCGCAAGACCGAAGTCCATTCGGGCGCGATCGGCGAGTTCGACCCGCGTGACACGATTCCGAATGAATCGGTCGTTGTCTCTCTCTCCAAGCAATCATACGTAAAACGGATCAAGGCCTCGGCATTCCGCACGCAGCGGCGCGGAGGCATGGGCGTGACAACGAGCCTCAAGGAGGAAGACGAGGCAAGTATCCTCCTCTCCACCCGCAATCACAACGACCTACTGTTCTTCACGAATACGGGTCGTGCCTTCCGGCTCCGGGCTTACGATATTCCCGAGACGCAGCGAACCGCCAAGGGTCAGCCGATCGTGAATCTGCTCGCCCTCCAGCCAGGCGAGATCGTTACAGCGCCGAAAATTACAAAACTTTCTTT
>DDBV01000018.1:550-727 GCA_002335145.1 Patescibacteria group bacterium UBA2023 | reverse complement strand
CAGCCAGGCGAGATCGTTACAGCGATCCTCGACGCCACGACAACGGACGGTACGAATCTCGTTCTCGTCTCTAAGAAAGCGATCGTGAAGCGTCTCGATCGATCCGATATCGAAAACATTCGCTCGAACGGCCTCATCGTCATGAAACCTCGTGAAGACGACGAGCTCCAGTGGGTC
>DDBV01000018.1:0-297 GCA_002335145.1 Patescibacteria group bacterium UBA2023 | reverse complement strand
GAAGACGACGAGCTCCAGTGGGTCCGTATGACCCATGGTACCGACAATCTCCTCCTCGTCTCGGAAGAAGGGAAAGCCATTCAGTTCAATGAAGACGAGGTTCGCGTCATGGGACGGGCTGCCGCTGGAGTCCGCGGCATGAAGATCAAGGATTCTGACAATCTCGTGGCTGCGGATATCGTGACTCCTGAGCATGCCTATGTTTTCTCGGTAAGCGAGCTCGGATATGGGAAAATCTCTCCCGTGGACGAGTACCGCGAACAGGGTCGCGGCGGTATGGGAATAAAGATCGGGGCC
>DDBV01000017.1 GCA_002335145.1 Patescibacteria group bacterium UBA2023 | reverse complement strand
CTGGTGGTGGAGCGACTGGTGGTGCTACCCCAGCAAAACCGAGCATCAAATGTACGGGAGAACTCCCCCTTACGGCTCTCTTCGAGTCGGAGGACGATAGTCCGTACAGCATTCTCTATGTCTACGCCTACGGGATATTCAAAGTAGAGGATCTCACGAAAATCTCAGCAGAAAACTCGATCAGTTCTTTGGGGGATCTTGTCTTCGGACTCTTCTCGGGAATCACGATGTTCTTCATCATGCTCCTCCTCTGTATTGGAATCGTCTTCGTCCTCTTCACGCGCGTCATCCAGTTATGGATATTTGCCATTCTCTCGCCACTGTTTGGGCTCTTCTTCTTCCTCGGAGAAAACGTCATGGGCAGCGGGGATGATGGATTCGGCAAGTATAATCTCAAGAAATTCATCGGTCTCGCGATGGTGCCGGTGTACATTTCGGCGGCTCTGTCATTCGGTATGATGCTCTGTGTGGTCGTAGCAACAACCGATACCACCAAGACATCGTCGGACGGAACTACGAGCTATGTCCAGCTCAAGACCGAGGGAGACAAAGAAATCATTACGATCGGACGAAACCCTGAGACCCAACTCAAGCTCACGGTTGTTGGCATGCCGCTCGGTCTCGCGAAGAATCTCGCGGAAGTGAAGAAAGTAGGATTTGGAGCACTTGGAAAAATCCTCGTCATGATCATCGCGCTCGTCATTCTGTGGATGGCGGTGGTGGCCGGTGCCAAGTCGAGTACGATTACCGCGGAGGCAATCTCACCAATCGAGAACTTCGGTAAGAGCGTGGGGTGAGCTCTCGCCAAGATGCCACAATACGCCTCGATTCCACTCGGTGGAGGAAAGAGTCTTTCGTATCAAGGACTCTGATCAGCTGGTCAGCAATTCAGCTCAGCATGGAGCAGTGCCGCATCCACGCAAGGTTCGAATTTCGGTCGCGACCTTGCGAGGGCCATGGGAGCACCTGATCCATGAGGAAGTGGCAGTCCTGCAGAAATAGCGGCAGTGGTTAGTGCACGGCATAGTGATCTTGAATCTCGAGACAAACCAACCGCTGCGAATGCCTTCGATGCTGTACTCACGGAAGCAAAGAAGTGAAGTCCGACTTTCGATGCATTCGTAGCCAATTCTCCCGCAAGATATGCTGTCGCAAAAGCGGTCGAAGCCATGAAGGATGTTCACTTCTCCGGCGGCACAGCAAAAAGCGACATTGTCTCTTGGCTCAAGACTGGAGACATATCGCAAGTACAGGGAGCTTTGGCGGCCCTCGATAGCTCGCTCGGCGGACATGTCGGAGGTGACGGCGCGGATTGGGCAAGTGTCTCCAGTGCAAAGGATGCATGGAAAGCACTCTAGTCTCCTTGACACCAGCCCCCCTCTCGAATATACTCCCCCCATGAGCCGTCGTCCTGCGGGACGGAACTCGGGTGGAACCGTCCGGAATCGCTGGACCCCGGGATTCGCACTTTGTTGCGAATCCCTTTTTGTTTCCCTCGGCTCGCGAATACGCTTACTCCCTCATTCCCACGCCTATGCCGGCATCCTCTATGGACGAAGTCGTCCGACTCGCTACCGACCGTGGATTCGTGTATCCCGGGTCCGAGATCTATGGCGGTCTCGCCAACTCCTGGGACTATGGGCCATACGGATCACTGCTCAAGGAGAATATCCGCTCGACATGGATGCGCATGTTCGTGCGCGAACGGACCGATATGACCCTGCTCGATTCGGCCATCCTCATGAATCCACAAGTCTGGGTCGCGAGCGGCCATGCGACTGGATTCGCCGATCCGCTCATGGATTGTAAAGCCTGTAAATCCCGAGCTCGTGCCGACAAGCTCGTAGAGGCTCTCCTTGCGACCGGTGAAACCGAAACTCCAAAAAACTGGGCTGGAGACAAGACGCCATCGGAAGATCTTATCGCCTTTATTCGCGCCAAGAATATCAAGTGTCCTGAGTGTGGGGCAAGCGATTGGACGGATATCCGACGGTTCAATCTCATGTTCAAAACATTCCAAGGCGTTACGGAAGATGCGAAGAATGAAATATTTCTCCGTCCCGAAACAGCGCAAGGAATGTTTGTAGATTTCGCCCACGTGGCACGCACGAGCCGTCGCAAGCTTCCATTCGGAATCGCGCAGGTCGGTAAATCCTTCCGCAACGAAATCACTCCGGGAAACTTCACCTACCGCACTCGCGAATTCGAACAGATGGAGATGGAGTACTTCGTCAAACCCGGCACAGACGAGGTATGGTTTGAACATTGGCTTACTGAATCCAAGCGGCTCGCAGTGGAAGGACTGGGACTCGCTGCTGAACGCGTACAATGGAAGCCGATCCCGACCGGAGAGCTCCCGCATTATTCCCGCGCTGCCGGAGACTTGGAGTATCGGTTCCCGTTCGGGTGGTGAGAAATCGAAACGCTCGCCAACCGCACCGACTACGACCTCTCGGCTCACATGAAGCTCTCTGGGCGTGATCTCTCGTACTTTGATCCCACAGATAATACGAAGTATGTGCCGTACGTTATTGAGCCAGCATTCGGACTCTCGCGTCTTACCCTCGCCGTCATGTGCGAAGCCTACGACCGCGTGGCGACCGATGACGGAGAGCGCACGATTATGCGGTTCAAGCCATCGATCGCGCCGGTCACGGCCGCGGTACTGCCGGTGGTGAAGAAGCTCTCCGCCGAAGCCATGGAAGTCTACCGGCTGCTTGCTCGCGAGTTCAACGTGGAGTACGATGAGGCGGGGGCCATCGGCAAGCGCTACTACCGGTTCGATGAAATCGGGACACCTTGGTGCGTAACCATCGACAGCGAGCACTACGACCGTGGCGAAGTAACCGTCCGCCATCGCGATTCCGGAGAACAGGAAACCGTGAAGATTGCGGAACTCATCGAATGGATTCGATCGGGACTCACCGCCTAACCCCAAAGATGCAACCAAAAAATTCCCCCGGAAAACCGGGGGAATTTCGTACATACGGAAGCGCACTACCGTGGGATCGTAGTGCCAGTCCCGAATAATCGTCCGACAACCATGACCATCGCATCGAACGGATTTGTGGAAAGTGAAATCCGTCCCACGGAGGCGAGAACACCAGAGAGGGTCGTGGCGGTATTCGCTGGCGATATGATGGAGGGCTTCGTGGGCAGTGTCTCGTTTATGGGCATCGTTCTGGAGGCTTCTTCTTCTGCTCGGAGTGCCGCAGCCCTCGCGGTGGCAAGCCGACGTTCCGTATCGAACTCTTGCCATTTGTCGGCGTAGAAATCGACCGCGCAGTATGCTTTGGTTGAGGCATCGCGACGATTTACGTACTCGGCTGCGAGCTCTCGGCCGATCCAGCGGTAGTGCCACTCTTCCTCCGTCACCCCCGTGCGTTCTCGGCATCCGGCCGTATATGACTGCACGAACCCATAATCGATCGCGTGATCGGCAAGCCATGAGTAATGCACATCACCCTCACCAAGACCAAAATCGAACGCGGTGCCGAGATGGTGTTCGCTCGTGCCGGGAGGAGTGGAATACATCTCATCGCCCCGAGCGGAGTATTTTGCATAGAGGAAGGCTTGTTCTTCGGTAGAGCGGTACGCCGAGATGGTTCGAAGTGTGAGACCGGTATCAGCCCGGTAAGCGACCGCGAGCGCGTAGAGATCATCGCCGGCAAGCCGGTCGGCATACATTGCGGCACCGTTCTTGGTTGTGAGAACCTTGACACCATCAGGATCGACAAGTCCACGAATATCAAACATATCGTCAAACGATTTGGTCCACCCTTCGGGAAGACGCTCCTCGGTCCGCGTCTTGGAGAGTGCGCGCAGATATCCCGTCTCCACCAGTCGCTCGGGAGAGAGGCTCGCATGGGCAGTGTTCCCATGGACGGCTACTACGCAACACGCAAGCATGCCCGCGAAAGAACGGAAAACCATCATGAAATGAACGGAAGAAGACGCATGCCATTTTGAGGAAGAACACTCTTTTTGCAAGAAAAACCGGAAATTTCCGGTTTTTCTTTATTTCGCGCGCGGGACGAATGTTACGCTCCTTTCGATGACGCAACGGCTCGAAACCAGGCATTGGAATCCGAACCAAAGAGAAGAACGAGCGCAACGGCATCAAATCCGACCGAGAAAAGAAGACCAATATTAGCACCATCGATAACGAGCGACTCTGTGGCCAGAGTGGAGACAACACCGCAAACTGCGAGAAACACGAACGCCAATCGGGCCATGCTCGATCAGCGAGCGAGATATCGTATGAGAAAGAATGTGATCAATATCAGAAGGCCCACCCCTATTCCCGCTCACAGCATGGTCGCGATGAAATCCTCCGTCTGTGAGAGATCGGGATCAGCGGGGAAATATGTCGTGAAATTCAGTGCCACATCGAATATTTCGCAGACAAAAGAGGCGATTATTACCTTGATCGCGAGAGAGACATCACTCGGTCGGACAGGGACGCTGACATTCATACAGATACGATATTTACGGATACGTGAACCCTATTGTATCGAGAATCGTTCGCAAACCAAAAGAACTGCTTCGTGCGGTAACCAAAGATGCTCGACACACAGTCTGGGCAATGGAATGCGGTAACGAAGAAGAAATCATAAACAGACGAAATCCGATGCCTCGCGATACATATTTCGTACTCGATGCCTTGACAGGATTGGTATAATGGCAAGGTCTGCTCAACTTCTTTCTTTCGTTATGACTCCCTGGATTGCCTCCATCACCGCGAACACCGCGATCATGCTCTTGCTCGTTGCTCTCGGTCTCGCCATCGGTCGTCTGCCTCGGTCGGTCCGACGTGTTGATTCTATCCTGATTCCCCTCGCAGTGGGATCCATGCTCGCGCTCGTCTGGTTCGAGTTCGTTCCGCACCTGTCGGCTGAGCTTCCCGAGACTCTCTTCGCAGTTCTCGTGCTTGCGGGAATCCTCGGATTTGCTCTGCTTGAGAATATTCTCCACTGGCATCATTGCCGCGACCTCGACCCGCACGAACACCGTCACGGACACGACAATTGCGTCCATGGTATTCATGAGCAGCATAGCACGCTCATGACGATCGGCACCTTCATGCACAACTGTTTTCACTGAGTCGTGCTCTTCGGGGCATTTTCCATCGACCTCACATCCGGCATTCTCCTCTCCCTCGTCATTCTCCTGCACGCTATTCCGCAGAATCTCGCCAATTCTCTCATGAATCGCGACTCGATAAAATCACCTCTTATTACCGCATCCGGAGGGGTAATCGGGGCATTGTCCCTCTTTCCGTTTCTTTCATTTGGAGCTCCGTTTGAATCGACCATCCTCGCGCTCACAGCGATCAATACCGGCTGACTTCTCTACATCGCCCTCTCAGACCTCCTCCCCCTCGTGCAGAACCGTACCGAGACCATCGAGAGATTTTTCGGCATGGCATTCGTTGGACTTGGAGCATTGCTCGTCGCGCTCCTGCAGGCAGAACTCCACCACTTCATGCCGGATGGACATACGCACGAACATGCCGAGACAACCGCATCGGACGCTTGATAAAAAATTTGCTTTTCCCGAGGATTCCCTATAATCATCTCACTCCCGAAAGCTGGGAGAGCACATGGGTGATTAGCTCAGTTGGTTAGAGCGCTTGCTCGACATGCAAGAGGTCACAAGTTCGAATCTTGTATCACCCACCATTTGGAAAAATAACCACCGGAAAGTCGGTGGTTTTATGTTGCTTCATTTTTTTGGAATTTTCTTGCTTTTCCCGAGGATTCCCTATAATCGTCTCACTCCCGAAAGCTGGGAGAGCACATGGGTGATTAGCTCAGTTGGTTAGAGCACCTGTTTTACACACAGGGGGTCGCGGGTTCGAATCCCCCATCACCCACCATACTCGAAAAACAGATGAGGTCTTCTCCTGCTTCACGGCAGAATGCTTCGTAATACAAAAAGATGGGGACCAAAAATTCCCATCTTTTTTCGATCAACAAGCCAGTTTCCCATTTGAGAATAAAGAAGTGGAGAAATCGGTATATGCCACCCTTGAGAGTATTCTGCTACGGCCGCAACGAAGCACTCGCACGGGATACGAGCCAGGAAAATATGCCCTGTGACAAATCACTGTCCGGAAGGCACTCCGGATGCCACTGAACGCCGAGGAGAGCATACCGTTCATGCTCAATGCTCTCAATGACACCATCGGGCGAATACCCAGTAGCAACCAGCCCATCTCCAAGGGTAGCGACCGCTTGGTGGTGAATGCTATTGATCGGATAAGCTCCGTGGGCGAGAACTCGGCCAGCAGACAGGTATACCGTATGGACTGGCTCGTTTTGCCGGGGGTAATCGAGATGATTCGTGGACGACACAATATCCTGTACGAGGGTACCGCCAAGTGCGATGTTGAGTATCTGCATCCCGCGACAAATGCCGAGTACGGGCATATTTCGTTCGCATGCGTATCGGACCAGGCTCATCTCGATCTCATCTTTCGTCCGATCGAGGTCGCGGGAGGCGGTATTTGGTTGTCCGTAGAGGCTTGGGTCTATATCCTGCGTACCGCCGATCAACAGGAATCCGTCAACCATCTCGAAAAATCTTTCGAGACAATTGGAAATATTCGGCAGGATGATCGGCAATCCTCCAGCCAGTACGATCGCGTCAGTATAGGAAGTAGCAACCTTGTCGAGGAGGTCGAGATCGCTTCGCATACGAGCAGCGAGCACTCCGATGACAGGTTGGGAACGAGGAAAGAGGGTCATGGATTCAAAAGAAAGATATTAGATAGTGGCGACCTCGAGTTGTCGGCGATATTCGTCGGTGATGCCGAGGTAAGCGTCGCATATGCGGGCATGTGGGACATCGGACGGTCTTCACAAACCGAGAGTCCGGACGATCCTCTCCGAGACAGTACCGGCATAGAGCATGGAGTCAATGGAAGAAAGAAACACCGCATCACCCCGGGCCCAAAGGACAACTTCTCGAAGATACTCCCGAAAGAGGATGCGATCACCACCATGGGTCTCAATCATAGCATCGAACAACCGCGGGGAACGCAACACTCCATCGATCTGGCGCATAATGCACGCCCGGTCTCCCCCCTCGAGCATACCACTCCCGAAAATATGAGATGGAAGCGGCTCTCCGAGAAGCATCGCCTCGGCTACACGGTCGGAGATCAGGACATGCAGGTGCATGAGTATGGATGCGATGGAAAGATCCGGCACCATATCCATGGTGCAATTTTCAATCGTTGCGAGCTCGACCCGCGGCAATCGGACGAAGTAGTACCCGGGAGACACGGACCGCAGTGTCCGGGCCGATGCATCGAGATGGGCGCGCACGCTCGCGAGATCGCGCAGGGCCGGTGCCTGAGGGATACCCGACAATGGCATGCCGAGTTTAATCCCGATCCGTTCGCTCGCGTTCGCTGCATAGCGACCATCGCGTATCGGTGAGCTCGCGGCAAGTCCAGCAAACAATGGCACACAGTATGCGAGCGTCCTGGCAGTCACAACGGCATTTTCTCCATTTTGTCGCTCCACGTGCACCTGAAGCCCACACATGCCCTCGAGCGACGCGAGCGTATCGAGGCCATCGCGCTCTACGAGCCACCGATAGTGCATGGAAGGATGGCTCGTGACACTCTCGCGTAGTCGCCGTCTGGCTGCTTCCTCGTTGGCAAACGGTACGAGACCAAATGGCAATGGTTCGATTCCCTCTCCCTGACAGGCTCGGAAAAAGTCACGCTGCAGAACAACATAGTCACGCCAGAAATCCTGTGCCGGACCCGGATCGAAATTCAGCTCGACCACATGAGGCGACACCTCTTCGGCAATGGTCCGACCGACACGAGCAGAAACAGCGTGCACACGCTCACGCATGTCAAGACGATTACCATACCGATCGATCATGCCGTATTCTGCTTCGGCTCATACCGAGACAACCGGTCCGATAGCGCGATCTGATCCAAAGCGACAAGGAATGTGTCCACCAAGGGAAGCATCATGTCCGTTGGTCCATGGTTCGATTATGTAGGTGTGTTCGGCGGTCTCGCCGAGAGAAATGTGACCCATAAGAAGGATATGTGGAAAGTACTGTGCATGCCGGTATACCCATGCAGTGGAAAAAACGAATTTTCTCGATATTATTTATAATAAATAACATTATTTGTTATAAATATAACATGAATCGACTCTCGGACGCGCTCGTATCAATCGTGGAAAAAAATTCATTCCTGCAATTCGGTCTCTCGCGAGGATTACTCAATCTCTCACGAACCGCAGAATACCTCCGTCCGTTCCTAGAGACCGAAACAAAGAAGTCCGTGAGCTCATCGAGCGTACTCATGGCACTTTCCCGCCTCTCTCGAGCCCAGGCAGCCAGGACGCCAATTCCCTCGGAGTTCCGTACCGACCGTATCCAGGTGCGCTCAGGACTCTCAGTCGTGAGCCTCCAAAAACACGCGGCAATCCGTGCGGGAGTATCGAAGTTTCATGCCCGTATGCAGGAGGTGGATGCATACTGCACGGTCGCGGAAGGGACGGCCGAAATTATGCTCGCCTTCGAGACTCTCTATACGACCGAGTTCGAGACAGACTGTCCATTCCCCATACTCGATTGTCACAATGCTGTTTCCGGCATAGGCGTACGATTCCCTCCGCAGTACGTAGAATACCCCGGCTTTCTCTCCGTACTCCTCGAACCGCTACGGATCCATGGCATCAATCTCGTAGAGATCGCGAGTACTCGCACGGAAACAATCCTCTATGTCTGCGAAAACGATACGAAGCTCGCCTTCGAGACGCTTTTTGAACGATTTTGTAGCAAATAGCGAACGCGGAGGTGGCCAAAGTGCCTCGATCTCGCCGTGTGATTTATGTTTCGGGGTTGGGATTTTCGGCGTGACCGACCCGTTCGATCCGGACTTCCCGTATCACTCCCTTTTCCACGACTGCGGCGGTCAGGCGGATTTCGGTATCCTCGCCCGAGAGCATGAGGTACTCTCATTCATCGGGGAAACGCGCAAGCTCCGAGAGCAGAACATAGCTCGCCGGCTCTCAAGAAAACGATTCATCGAGTCCGACATCGCGGAATTCGAGACCCATCTCATCGAGGACATCATCGATGAGAACACCTCCCTGGACCGAGAGCGAACCATCCGAAAGAGTGCGGATCTCGCGAACCTCCCGGTCGGTCTCGTCCTGTATCTCGCCGAATACCTCTTCGATCACGTCTTCGAGCGTGATAATACCCGCTACTCCTCCATGCTCA
>DDBV01000013.1 GCA_002335145.1 Patescibacteria group bacterium UBA2023 | reverse complement strand
ACAATCTTCGGTGACCATCGAGTCCGGTACCTGGTCTATTCGTCTCCCCTCGGACGAGAAGCTCGCGAAGGTGCTCAAGTCTTTTTCCCGCACGTTCGCACAGCGTGATTCCAGGCTCCTGTCGAGTGGCAGCATCTCGCTTGCGGAGCACTCGGAGATGCTCGCTGAATTCCAAGACTTCGTCCTGCTCATGGCACTCTACCGCGAGTCTCCATCGTCCGGAATCAAGTCCGATGCGAAGCAGGCCTTCGCCCGGGCATACGCGATCTACCGGACGCCGGTCAAGATAGCGATCGCGATCCCCGAGTCCGTACCCGTCCAGCAGCCAGCCGCAGATGCTCCGATTGATACTCCGGTCGTGCCCACCACACCCGAACCTGCGAAGACGCTCGGCGACATGGTCACTCTCCCGGAGAGTGCGGCCTTCGGGCAGTCGAACGAGGGTATCCGGATCCTCCAGTCGGTTCTGAAGGCCTACGGGTACTTCCCCGCCGATACCCCTACGACTGGCTACTACGGGGGCGTTACTCGGGACTCGCTCTCGCGATTCTCGGCGAGCATTCTCGGGATCGACAATCCCGATGGGCTCTACACCCAGTACGTGCGGGATGCGATGCGTGCGCTTCCGTACGATCCAACCAAGTTTACCAACTAGCCCTGACACCATGGCAAACATCGACATCAAGCCTTCCAAGACGATGGCGAACCTCCTGCATATCCTGCCCGCATACACGGACGACTCGCGCGAGAGTGTGAATATGATCGTAGAGATCAATGCTGGATCGCTCAACAAGTACGAGATCATTACGGAGACCGGACACCTGAAACTCGATCGTGTGGGATACTCGCCCATGACATACCCGTTCGTCTATGGGGCGATTCCTGGTACGTGGGACCTCGACGGTGATCCGCTCGACATCCTCATTCCTAATGTGACCGAACCGCTTGTGCCCGGGTCTCTGGCCGAGGCTCGTATCATCGGCGTGATGAAATTCGTGGACGGGGGAGAGCAGGATGACAAGATCATCGCGGTGCTCTCGGCCGACAAGCGATTCGACCACATCAAGACCTACGAGGATCTCGGGGAATACTTCGTGAAGGAATCCACCTACTACTGGGAGCACTACAAGGACATGAAGAAGCCTGGCACCGGCAAGGTCGAGGGATTCTTCGGAGTTGATGAGGCTCGCAAGATTCTTGACGAGTGCATCGAGCGATACGCGACAGAGTACGCGCCGAAACTCGCTGCGTAGTCTTATGCAATTTTATCTCTCATCATACGAACTGGGCGAGAATCCAGAACGTCTCGCCTCTCTCTTTGGTGCAAATAAGCGAATTGCATACATCCCGAACGCACGAGATTTTGTCGGTGCTGATCCGGCACGAAAAAATGAGCGTACTCGCAATGATATGGCGGGACTTGCGTCTCTCGGTCTGGAGCCAGAGCTTCTCGATCTGCGGGAATATTTCGGCAATACCGAAGGGCTGATTGCAAAACTCGACACCCTCGCTGGGGTGTGGGTGAGTGGAGGAAATACCTTTGTCCTGCGACAGACGATGCGACTCTCGGGATTCGATACGATTTTCCCGAGACTGCTTGCTCGATCCGATTTCGTCTATGGATGATACAGCGCAGCGGGGTGCGTGCTTTCCAGTAATTTGCGTGTATATGCGATTACTGACGATCCCGATAACTTTCCATATCAGGAGATTCAAGAGACTTTGTATGAGGGTCTCGGATGCATTTCCTACGCATTTGAGCCACACTATAAATCTAATCATTCTGAGTCTGAGAGTACCGATCGGGAGATTCAATATTGCATAGAGAACAAAATCCCATTCATCGCTGTGCGCGATGGGGAAGTATTAATATTCGAGATTTCCGCAGAGATACTCGAAATGCCCCGATAGATCAGCATATAAGTATCTTCATGGAATCCAACAAGCCCCTTTACGCCGCAACCTGTCCGACCGGTCTCGAAAAGATTCTCGAAAAAGAGCTGCGTGCTCTCGCGGTCTATACAACTCGTGTCGAGAATCGATTGGTGTTTTTCGAGGCGGATGATGCTGGCATGATGCGGGTCAATATGGCCGTACGCACGGCCCAGCGGATCTGGCGGGTCATGGCGCACAGCGCACGATGTGACCACTTCGATCGGCTCTATGAGCTCGCGAGGTGAGGAGAGTGGGAGAAATTCGTGCCGCGGGAGCGGCCGGTACGGATCCATGCATCGAGCGTCTCGTCCGTCCTCGATAGCGAGCCGACCATGCAGAAGCTCGTCCGCCGGGCTATCGGCGACCGGATCCGGAGTTTGCCAGGCGACGAACGCGATGATGAGGAGCCTTCTGATGTGCTCGCGCTGATTCTGCGGGACGAGGCATGGATCATGCTCGATACGTCCGGTGCACCTCTGCACAAGCGCGGGTACCGCCCGAGGGCTGGGGAGGCCCCGATAAAGGAAACCCTCGCCGCCGGGCTCGTGCTCCTGTCGGGATGGGACGGATCCATGCCATTCGTCGATCCATTCGGAGGAAGTGGCACCATCGCCATCGAGGCGGCGCAGATCGCCCTGAATATTCCGCCCAATACGATTCGATCGTTTGCGTTCGAGCGATTTCTCTGTCATACACCTGAAACATTCGTCTCACAGAGGGTGGCACTCGATGCCCGCGCGAAGACTCCAGAAGGACTCTCAATTCGCTGTATCGACGCGGATGTGACTATGGCCGAGGTTGCTTGGGAGAATGTCGATCGTGCCTGATTGCTTGCATGTATTTCGGTCGAGACGGCACCGTTTCCTGAGAGTGTCCGTGACTATCCGGCTCCATTTCATTGCGTGACGAATCCCCCGTATGGGAATCGTCTAAAATCTGACAATCTCCCCGAGCTCTATCGGGAGTTGTCGAATATGTTTCAGCGTGACGGAGTATCAGGTGGATTCATTACATCGTATCCGATCGTGGATGCTCGGGAATACCGCAATCGCAAGCTCCGAAATGGGGCGATCGAGTGTCGATTCTATCAACTCTAAATAATTTTGTCTCGTTCCAAGAGCTCAATAACCTGCCCCGCGATAGATTGTTGATTCAGAGCTTGTACAATTGGGGCAATGAGAGCGACTAGGAATCGTATATTTGCAAATATTGCGAGAATACTTGTTCGTGTGTTGTCAGAATGTGGACCTCTCGCAATCATTGTGAGGACTGGTTCGAGTTTTAGAATTTCACCTTCAAATCGAGCATTGAGCATATCGATTTGAGCACATGCTCCTCAAATCCTCCCTCCGAGGTGGCCATATGTCGAGATGCGATTAAGAACAGAGGCAAAACGTCGTGTGACGTCTATAAGTTCGTCGTCCGAGAGTTGATTGAATGCATCTTCTGGCGGTAATATATCAATTATTGACAAAACAGAGGCATGATTCCTAGGTGAAAGTGATTCAATGAGCCTCAGCCAATCGCTCATACCGAACTCCTCGTCAGCTGCTGGTTTTGTAACAATCATACTCATAGGACGTATGTTACTTTAATTTAGTGTAAATAATACTTAATTAAAGCAATTTAGCAAATGGTAGATACTATATATTTGCGATGCTTTTGTAAACTGTCAGCGTTTCTCGAGCCATCTTCTCCCACGAAAAATCTTCCACCCGATGAGTCCCGGCTTCACGGAGAGACTCCCGGAGATTTTGATCGCGGATGAGACCAAGCATTGCTGATTCAATTTCTCGCTCACGAAACGGATCGAAGAAGATAGCATTTCCTGCTCCGGCTACCTCGGGGAGACAGGAGTTATTCGAGCAAGCAACAGGGAGTCCTGCTGCCATGGCCTCAAGAATCGGGAGTCCGAAGCCTTCGTAGAGCGATGGAAATACGTAGGCATCCGCATGGCGATAAATTGCTGCGAGCTCATCGTCCGGTACGTATCCGAGTACATGCACTCGCTTCTCTATGCCATGCTGGAGTGCGATACTGCGAGCTGAGTGTCGGGCATCTTCTTTGCCCACGAGGATGAGATCATGCGGTATGTCCGGGTTATTGCGGATCATCGAAGCATATGCCCGGATGAGGCGCGGGAGGTTCTTGTGTTCCCGGTGTACGCCGGCTGACAGCAAGTAGGGGAGTCTGAGTCATTTCTCCGCGACGTAGCGAGTCCAGAGGTCTTCGGAGACCTCTCGGCGAAAAGGTGCGACATCAACACCATTGTAGACGACCGAGATTTTCTCGAGATCCACGTTGAGTATTTCGTTGAGATCCTTGCGCGTATGTCCGGTGATCGCGATGATTTGTTTTGCTCGCCGCGTAATGGATGAGATAGTGAGGCGATAGGCCCAAGCATGAAACGCACTCGTCTTATTCTGACCCGGATAGAACGAGAGCGTAAGGTCGTGAATCGTTACCACGACCGGAGTCCGTCCTGGAAATATCGGGGCATTGAAGTGGGTGTAGTGCATGAGATCGAGTTTCTCGCTTGCTATGGCGATCGGGAGCTCCACCTGTTCGCGCAGAGAGTAGTGGGGGATATCCGTCCGTACCGCGCGAAAATTTGCTCGCGAGGGTCGGTACGTTTCGTAGGCCTTGCTTTTCATGAAGAGTATATACTCGTTTTCCGTGTCCAGACGCTCGAGTGCTCGGACAAGCTCTTCCACGTACCGGCCGATCCCGGAGTACTCCGTGGAAAAGAACCGGCAATCAATCCCTATTCGCATGCGAAAAAGTCGAAAAATCCATATAATCGCACCATCATCTTGAGACCAAGAATATGCGCTTATCGGATATTGTCAAAATTCCCCAAACCGGAGATCCCGTTTACCTGCCAATCAAAGTTGTTCCGCGTTCGAAGCGCGCTGAGTATGCGGGCACTATGGATGATGGGACCCACAAGATCCGGATAGCGGCAGCACCAGAGCGTGGACGCGCCAACGCGGCACTCCTGTCGTGGCTCGCCGATGAGCTCTCGCTCGATAAGGAGTGGGAACTCTCGATCATTTCTGGTGCCTGAGACGAGCGCAAGATCGTACGAATACGACGAAAGAATGTCTAGGCTGCGCGTCGCCATTCATCTTGGTCGTTCGCGACCGATCCTGCGACTTGCTCAGCGACTTTTCGTCCGAGTGCTCAAAACTTGATTGGTCCAGTCTCTCCGGTGGAGACTGTGGTGGAACTCCGCCCCATAAACGTATTGAACCGGTCTTGGAACGATCGTTTCTCGATCGCATTGATTCCAGGTTCCGAGACATACCGGTCGTATGCGCCATCTTCGGCATACTGGTATGAATCGAATTCGAGAATCTCGAGAGGCTCCCGTTGCTCGCGGAGCTCTTTTACGCGCTTTTCCGGGTCGGGGTGGGTCCGGAGCATCTCCGGTACGAAGAGGGTCTCATCGAATCCATACTTCTCGATAAGCTCCTTCGCGTACTTCTGGGTTCTCGTGTAGTCGTTGTGCTGGTTGGTCT